>NZ_JBDPMH010000049.1:0-41144 GCF_039871735.1 Plantactinospora sp. B24E8 | reverse complement strand
CCCGGACCCCCCCGGGGCGGCCGGGGGGCCCTTCTCGCTTTTATCCCCGAAGGTGAACCCGAGAAAGCGCACCTATTCGGGTATTTCGCTCGTAGCCTGAACCGGTGGATCCGAGGGCAGGGGCGACACCGGTGATGATCGTGGCGGTCGGCTGATGGGCAGTCTGTCGAGAAGCCGGATGTTCGTGATCGCGGCGCTGATCACCGCCGCGATCCTGGGCGGCGCCTACACCCTCGGCCACACCCTCGGCCGGGCCGGGACCCCAGGCGACCACGGCGGGTTCGGTGGCCCCGGGCAGGTCGACGCCGGTTCGGCGTACCCGGCCGACGACGGGTCGGCGCCGTCCCCGGACCACGCGCCGGACCCCGGCACCGACGGTCGTGCCGACCGGGACGCCGGGACGCCGCCGAGCGCGTCCGCCCCGGCGCCGTCGCCGTCCGCGTCCGACGCCGCCGACGGGTACGCCGACGAGGACCTCGGCACGGCCCAGCCGGAGGAGGCACAACTGCCGCCCGAGCCGGCCGGCCCGTACGGCGCCCGGCTGACCACCGGAGGCCCGGCCGTGGCGCTCACCTTCGACGACGGTCCCGACCCCCGGTACACCCCGCAGACCCTCGCCGTCCTGCGCGAGTTCCACGTCCGGGCCACCTTCTGCCTGGTCGGCGAGAACGCCCTGGCGTACCCGGGGCTGGTCCGGGCGATCGTCGCCGACGGCCACACGCTCTGCAACCACTCCTGGGACCACGACGTCGCGCTCGGCAGCCGGTCGGCGGCTCTCATCCTGGCCGACCTGACCCGGACCAACAACGCCATCCGGGCGGCGGTACCGCAGGCTCGGATCGCGTACTACCGCCAGCCGGGCGGCAACTGGAGCCCAGCGGTGGTGGCGGTGGCCCGACAGCTCGGCATGACGTCGCTGCACTGGACGGTGGATCCGCGCGACTGGACGCTGCCCGGCGCCGGGAACATCGCCTCGATGGTCACCGCCAACGCCTTCCCCGGCGCCGTCGTCCTGCTGCACGACGCCGGCGGCAACCGGCAGGGCACGGTCAACGCCCTGTACCCGATCCTGATCAGCCTGAGCCGCCGGTTTGTCATCGCCCCGCTGCCGACCGGCCCGGCGGTACCGCAGCCGCCGACCGGGACAGCCCCGGCGGCGCCGCCCGGATCACCGACCGGGACACCGTCGGACGCCGAGCAGTCGTCGCAAGCCCAGTCACCGCCGGGCTGACCCGGACCGCTACCGCCGTCCGGAGGGTCTACGGTGTGGAGGTGAGCGAAGGAGCGGCGACGGAGCGGCGGACCGTCCGCCTCGACGTACTCGCTCCGGAGGATGTCGAGGCGGTGCTCCGGCTCGCCGAAGCGGCCGGTGCCGCCGACGGGGCGGCTCCGCTCGACGAGCACGTGACGCTCCGGTTACGGCATCCCGGCGCGACGGGCGTCAGCCATCTGCTCATCCGGGACTCCGCCGGCGCAGCGGTCGGCTACGCGTACCTGGAGAACGTCCCGGACGGAACCGGTGAGCTCTCCGCCGGGCTGGTCGTCCACCCGGCCCACCGCCGGCAGGGACTGGGCCGGGCCCTCGTCGAGGCAGCCCGGGAGACCGCCGTCGCCACCGGCGACCGGCTGCTGGTCTGGGCGCACGGTGACCACCCGTCCGCCGCCGCACTCGCGCTCGACCTGGGTTTCGGCCGGGACCGGGTGCTCTGGCAGCTCCGCCGGTCGCTGCGGGAGCCGCTGTCCGGGCCGCCGCTGCCGGCCGGGGTGGCGCTGCGCGCGTTCCGACCCGGCGAGGACGACGAGGCCTGGTTGCGGGTCAACCGTCGGGCCTTCGCCGACCACCCCGAGCAGGGCCGGTGGACCGCCGCCGACCTGCGGCTCCGACTGGACGAGCCGTGGTTCGACCCGAGCGGCTTCCTGCTCGCGGTGGAGGAGAGCACCGGGCGGGTGCTCGGATTCCACTGGACCAAGGTGCACCGCCGGGACACCTCCGGTGGTGCCGGCCCGACCGAACCGATCGGCGAGGTGTACGTCCTCGGCGTCGACCCGGACACCCACGGCCTCGGGCTGGGCAAGGCACTCACCCTGGCCGGCCTGCACCACCTGCGCGACACCGGCCTGCGCCGGGTGATGCTCTACGTCGACGAGTCGAACGCCGGGGCGGTCGCCCTCTACATCCGGCTCGGTTTCGCCACCTGGGTACGCCACGTCCAGTACCGCTGGCAGCCCGGTTCCCCGACCGACTGACCCCGTCGGGCAAGCGACGAAGCGGCCCAATGGTCACGTTCGGCAGCAGCAGCCCCACGGTTCACGGAACGGACATCCCACCCTCAGGATCCGGTCACCCAGCCGGTCACCCCTGTTCACCCCACGTTCACTTGTGACCGGCGAGCCGGCTACCTGGCACTTCTAACTTTCCCTACTAGCTGGCCATCAGCCGGCTCCCGGGAAGGGTCCCGGGTATGTCTCGCTCTTCAAGGTGAAGGGAACCTTTCAGGTGAAGCTCCAGCGGCACGGCACCATTGCCTGCCTCGCTCTGGCCACGGCACTGGCAGTCAGCGCGTGCGGCTCGGACAATAACGAGCCCACCGGAGCGTCGGGCTCCGCGTCCGCCAGCGCCGACTGCGCCACCGGCACGATCAACGCGCAGGGTTCGTCGGCGCAGAAGAACGCGATCGCCGAGTGGACCAAGGCATACCAGCAGAAGTGCACCGGCGCGACCATCAACTACGAAGCGAGCGGCTCCGGCGCGGGCATCCAGGCCTTCATCGCCGGCACCGCCGACTTCGCCGGCTCGGACTCGGCCCTCAAGCCGGAGGAGCAGCCGAACGCGGACGCCAAGTGCCCCGGTGGCGCGGCGATCCACCTGCCGATGGTGATCGGCCCGGTCGCGGTGGCGTACAACGTCAGCGGCGTGGACAACCTGCAGCTCAAGCCGACCACGCTCGCGCAGATCTTCGCCGGCAAGATCACCAAGTGGGACGACGCCGCGATCAAGGCCGACAACCCGGGTGCGACCCTGCCGTCGACCGCGATCCAGACCGTCCACCGCTCGGACGAGTCGGGCACCACCGACAACTTCACCGACTTCCTCGGCAAGACCGCCGCGGCCGACTGGACCTTCGGCAAGGCCAAGGCGTGGAAGGCCCCGGGCGGCACCGGCGCCAAGGGATCGGACGGGGTGGCCAGCGCTGTCAAGACGGCCGACGGCAGCATCGGCTACATGGAGTGGTCGTTCGCCGAGAACGGCGGCCTGAAGATGGCCAAGATCGGTAACGGGGCCGGCGAGTTCGCCGAGCTCACCGCCGAGGCGGCCGGCAAGACCATCGCCGGCGCCCAGGTGACCGGCCAGGGCAACGACCTGAAGATGTCGATCGACTACAACACCAAGGAGGCCGGGGCCTACCCGATCGTCCTGGTGACCTACGAGATCGTCTGCAGCAAGGGCCTCGCCGCCGACAAGCTGGCACTGGTCAAGGGCTTCCTCGGCCACGCCGCCAGCACCGAGGGGCAGGCCGAGCTGACCGCGGTGGGCTACGCCCCGCTGCCGGAGACGGTCCGCGCCAAGGTCGAGACCGCTGTCAAGGCCCTCGCCTGAACCACGGACGGGTCATCCCTCCGCAACGCCTGAACAACTGATCATCCTCATAACTTCGTCAACGGAGCGAGCGAGCAGATGGGCGACACCCCAGACCGCTCGGCCAACGCCGGCACCGGCGGACCACGCGTGACCACCAGTCACGCCCGGTCCGCCGGTGCCGCGCTGTCGGTCGACGTACCAGTGACACCCCTGGACCGCACTCCGGACGGAGTCGGCGGTCAGGGCGGGAACGCCGGGCTGGGCGGCAGCGCCCAGGGCGGCGGCGGAGCGCTGCCCCGGCGCCGCGCCTTCGGCGCGGAGCGGATCTTCCAGAGTCTCACCATGTCGGCCGGTGCGGTGGTGCTGCTCATCATCGTGGCGATCGCGATCTTCCTGGTCGCCAAGGCCGTGCCGGCACTGAACGCCAACACCGAGAACTTCTTCACCTTCGAGGGCTGGTTCCCGAACGAGTCCCAGCCCCGGTTCGGGATCGGTGCGCTGGCCTTCGGCACCGTACTCACCTCGTTCCTGGCACTGCTGCTGGCCGTGCCGGTCGCGCTCGGCATCGCGCTCTACCTGTCGCACTACGCCCCCCGCCGGGTCGGCACCACGCTCGGCTTCCTGATCGACCTGCTCGCCGCGGTGCCGAGTGTGGTCTTCGGCCTCTGGGGCCGGGACTACTTCTACGGCCCCGTCCGGGACCTGTCGGTCTGGCTGAACAAGTACTTCAGCTGGATCCCGATCTTCGGTGGCGACGGCCCGTTCGGTAAGTCGATCCTGCTCGGCTCGCTGGTCCTGGCGATCATGGTGCTGCCGATCATCACCTCGCTCTCCCGCGAGGTGTTCCTGCAGACCCCGACCGCCAACGAGGAGGCCGCACTCGCCCTCGGCGCCACCAAGTGGGAGATGATCCGGACTGCGGTACTGCCGTACGGCCGGCCCGGCGTCATCGGCGCCACCATGCTCGGCCTGGGCCGGGCGCTCGGCGAGACCATCGCCCTGGCGATGACCCTCGGCATCGTCTCGAAGATCTCGTTCAACATCATCGAGAGCGGCGGCAACACCGTCGCCGCCAACATCGCGAACGCGTTCGGCGAGGCCAACGATGTCGGCCGGGGCGCGCTGATCGCCTCCGGCCTGGTGCTCTTCTCCATCACCCTGATCGTCAACATGACCGCGCGGGCCATCATCTACCGGCGCCGGGAGTTCACGGAGTCCGCAGCATGACCACTCTGAGTGCACCTCCGGTCGCGCCGGGGCAGAGCCCCCAACTACGGTCCCGCCGGCTGCCGCTGGCGGCGTCCATCGGTATCGCGGTGGCGGCGGTGGCCGTCGCCGCCGGACTCGTGTACGGCACCGACATCGGCGGCACCGCCCTGGTGGTCGCCCTCGCCGTCCTCTTCTACCTGGTCGGCCTCTTCGCGGCGAGCAACGCCGTGGAGGGCCGGCGGCAGGCGCGCAACCGGATCTGGAGCGCGCTGATCCACTCCGCGTTCGTGCTCGCCCTGCTGCCGCTGGTCTCGGTGGTCTGGACCCTGGTCGACAAGGGTATGGACCGGCTCGACGGCAACTTCTTCGGCACCTCGATGAACAACATCGCGGCCCGGGACCCGAACGGCGGCGCCTACCACGCCATCATCGGCACCCTGGAGCAGGTCGGCATCGCCACCCTGATCACGGTGCCGCTCGGCATCGCCTGCGCCATCTACATCGTCGAGTACGGCCGGGGGCGCTTCGCCCAGACCATCCGGTTCTTCGTCGACGTGATGACCGGCATCCCGTCCATCGTCGCCGGCCTCTTCGTGCTGGCGTTCTGGATCCTGATCGTCTCGCCGTACTTCAACAACGGCCGGCCCGGCTACTCCGGCTTCGCCGCCTCGCTGGCGCTGAGCGTGCTGATGCTGCCGACCATCATCCGTTCCACCGAGGAGATGCTCCGGCTCGTGCCGGCGCCGCTGCGCGAGGGGTCGTACGCGCTCGGCGTTCCGAAGTGGAAGACGATCCTGCGGATCGTCCTGCCGACCGCGCTGCCCGGCATCGTCACCGGCGTGATGCTGGCCGTCGCCCGGGCCGCCGGTGAGACCGCGCCGGTGCTGCTGGTGGCCGGCGGCGGCGCGGCGATCAACTTCAACCCGTTCCAGAACAACCAGTCGTCGCTGGCGCTCTACGTCTACCAGCAGGCCGGAGAGGCGTCACGGTACGCCCCGGCCCGTGCCTGGGCGGCGGCGCTGACCCTTGTCGCCCTCGTGCTCGTCCTGACGATCGCGGCGAAACTGCTGGCCCGCCGTAACCGGTTCGGCCGCTGACCGGAGGAGGAGAAAATCATCATGGCGAAGCGCATCGCAGCGACAAACGTCACCGCGTACTACGGTGGTTTCAAGGCCATCGAGAACATCAACCTCACCGTCGAGCCGAAGACCGTCACCGCGCTGATCGGCCCCTCCGGCTGCGGCAAGTCGACCTTCCTACGGTCCATCAACCGGATGCACGAGGTGCTGCCGGGGGCCCGGGTCGACGGCCGGCTCACCATCGACGACCAGGACATCTACGAGCGGGACGTGGACGTCACCGCGGTCCGCCGGATGATCGGCATGGTCTTCCAGCGGCCGAACCCGTTCCCGACCATGTCGATCTTCGAGAACGTGGTCGCCGGGCTGCGGCTCAACGGCGTACGCAAGAAGTCGATCCTGGAGGAGGCGGCCGAGCGGGCACTGCGTTCGGCGAACCTCTGGGACGAGGTCAAGGACCGGCTCGGCAAGCCCGGCGCGGGCCTGTCCGGCGGTCAGCAGCAGCGGCTCTGCATCGCCCGGACGATCGCCGTCGAACCGCAGGTCGTGCTGATGGACGAGCCCTGCTCGGCGCTGGACCCGATCTCCACGCTGGCGATCGAGGACCTGATGTTCAAGCTGAAGGACCGCTACACGATCATCATCGTGACCCACAACATGCAGCAGGCGGCCCGGGTCTCCGACCGGACCGCGTTCTTCTCGATCGAGCGGACCGGTGACCCGGGCCGACTCATCGAGTACGACGACACCCAGAAGATCTTCAGCAACCCCAGCGAGAAGAAGACCGAGGACTACATCACCGGCCGCTTCGGCTGAGCTGTCCGGAGGGGTCCTTCCTGCCACCGGGGCGACAGCTGTGGTGAGGAAGGGCCCCTTCCTCGCACCACCCAGATCAGCGAGGGTCAGCGCCGCTCGCTGGGCGGGCACCGCACCGTGCTGTCGGCCCAGACCATCCGCAGCTTCCGCGGCGTGCCGTCGAGCCGGCTGGCATCGCCGCCGGGCGGCTCCACCGTGGCCGTCTCCACGCAGATCGCGCCCCGCGCGGCATAGAACGCCTGCGCCCCGGTGTTCTGCCGCAACACCCAGAGGTACATTCCGGCGCCGACCGCCCGGTCGGTCACCGCTTCGGCGGCGCGGGTCAGCAGCCGGGTGCCGACGCCGGTGCGGTGTCGATCGGGTACGACGTGCAGGTTGTCGACCAGACTCCCCCACCGGGTGTCGTGGTCGAACACGACGTGAAGGAAACCCACCAGCCGCTCCCCGTGCTCGGCGAGCAGCGTCCGGGTACCGTCCGGCGCGGTCAGCCGGCTGCGCCACACCGCCCGACGGTCGGCTTCGACGTCGCCGTCCAGGTAGGAGTCGGCGTACGCGCCCCGGTAGTGGCGGCGCCAACTGTCGGCGTGCAACCCGGCGATCCGCTCGGCATCGTCCACTGTGGCGAGACGGATCGGCGGCGCCGTCATGGTCGAACTCCGATCCGCGGGTTACGTCCAGCCGGGAACCCGGCCCTGCGGTGTCTGACGATGATTGGTACGCGCCCCCCGTTCGACGGCTTGCCCGACACCTCGTGCCGGGCCCGGTCCTCACCCGGAGCACCCCGCCCGCGAACGGAGGGTTGCCGGCCAGCAAGCCGGGGCTTCGCGCTGGCACTCATGACCTGTGTCGGGCACGGTAGCACGGGGAGGGCGCCGGCAACGTCCACCGGAACGGTCCGTCCAGGCGGCTCAGTCGAGCACGAAGTGGGCGCCGCCGTCAGGGTCGGGCTCCAGCCGGGGCATCATCGGCCGGGCCGGGTCCCGCCGTGCCGCGACGGTCGGCAGCGCGGCCAGGTCGGCGCAGCCGGCGATCTCGGTCAGCGTCACCCGGGTCGGCGGCAGCATGGTCAGCTCCCCGGCGGTGGCCCGGGCCGCCGCGTCGGCCGGTGACAGCCACAGCGTCCGGTCGGCCTCGCCGGAGACGTCCCGGGTGCGCTGCCCCTCCGGCAGCAGGGCGAGGAAGAAGTACGTGTCGAAGCGCCGCGCCTCGAATTCCGGGGTGATCCACCGGCTCCACGGCAGCAGCAGATCGGAGCGGAGGGTGAGCCGGCAGTCCCGGAGCAGTTCGGCGAAGCTGGTCCGACCGTCGACCAGCGCCTGCCGGCAGCGTTCCCACTCGTCGCCGCTGACGTCGCCGAGCACCTCGTCCGGGTGCGGGCCGGCGAGCAGCACCCCGGCCTCCTCGAAGACCTCCCGGGCCGCCGCGCAGACCAGCGCCTGTGCCTCGGCCGGCGGCAGCCCGAGCCGCTCGCCCCACTGTTCCGGGCCGGGGCCGGCCCAGTCGAGCCGCGCCGACGAGTCGGCCGGGTCGACGCTGCCGCCGGGAAAGGCGTACATGCCGCCGAAGGTCATGGTGGCGGCCCGGCGGATCAGGTACACCTCGAAGCCGGCACCGCCGGACGGGGCTGGCCGCAGCAGCGGTACGGTCGCCGCCCGGCGGGCCGGCGCCGGCGGCCGTCCCTCGGCGTGGAACCGCCGGGCCCGCTCGGCGAAGGACGGCCCGGCGGGGAAGGTCAGCTCCCCGGAGCTGTGGTTCGGCATGCTGCGAGGGTAGTGCCCGAGCGACCGAGCCCACGATCTTGCCCGGCCGCTACGGTGCCGCTGACCGGCTCGGTTACCGTCCCTGCCATGACACGTTGGGGCATCCTCGCCACCGGCAACATCGCCAGGACCTTTGTCGAAGACCTCCGTCTGCTGCCGGACGCGGAGGTGGTGGCGGTCGGCTCGCGTACCGCCGACTCCGCCCGTGCCTTCGCCGAACGGCACGGCATCCCCCGGGCGTACGGGTCGTGGCAGGAACTGGCCGCCGACGACACCATCGACGTGGTCTACGTCGCCACCCCGCACGCCGCCCACCACGACGCGACGATGACCTGCCTCACCGCCGGCCGGGCGGTGCTGGTGGAGAAGCCGATCACCCTCGACCTGGCCGGCGCGCGGGAGCTGATCAACACTGCCCGGACGAACAACCGCTTCCTGATGGAGGCGATGTGGATGCGGTGCAATCCGGTCGTACGCCGGGTCAAGGAGCTGATCGACGACGGCGCGATCGGCGAGGTCACCACCGTGCAGGCGGATTTCGGGGTCGCCGGCCCGTTCCCGCCGGAGCACCGGATGCGGGCCCGGGCCCTCGGTGGTGGCGCACTGCTGGATCTGGGGGTCTATCCGGTGAGCCTGGCGCATCTGCTGCTCGGTGCGCCGGACGAGGTCCGCGCCTGGGCGAAGATCAGCCCGGAGGGGGTCGACGAGAACACCGGGCTCGTCCTCGGTTACGACTCGGGCGCGGTGGCAAGCCTGACCTGCGGCATGATCGGCGCGACCGCGGTGGCGGCGACGATCAGCGGCCGGACCGGACGGATTGAGCTGGGTTCGCCGTTCTACCGGCCGAGTCGGGTGACCCTGCACCGCGACGGTGCCGACCCGGAGCCGCTGCCCGTGGAGCTGATCGGCTCCGGCTACCAGTACGAGGCGGCCGAGGTGCAGCGCTGCCTGGCCGAGGGGCTGCTGGAGAGTCCGCTGGTGCCGCATTCGGCCACCACCGAGGTGATGGGGCTGCTGGACACCGTGCGGGAGCAGATCGGCGTCACCTACCCCTGAGATCGGCGCGGGCCCCTTCCGCACCGACGGCTGCCGCCGGCGGTGCGGAAGGGGCCCCTTTTCGCAGGGCTCAGAAGAGCGGGTTCACCAGGAAGTACATGATGGCGCCGATGGAGCCGGCGGCGGGGAAGGTGAGGATCCAGGCGCCGACGATGTTGCCGGCGACGCCCCACCGTACGGCGGAGAGCCGCTTGGTGGCCCCGACGCCCATGATCGCCGAGGTGATGGTGTGCGTGGTGGAGATCGGGGCGTGCAGCACCAGGGCGTTGAAGTAGAGGACCGCGCTGGCGACGCTCTCGGCCGCGAAGCCCTCCGGCGGGCGCAGGTCGATGATCTTCCGCCCGAGGGTACGGATGATCCGCCAGCCGCCCGCGTAGGTGCCGAGCGCCAGCACGGTCGCCGAGGTCCAGAAGGCCCACTCCGGGATGTGCTCGGCGCTGTTCTGGTAGCCACCGACGAAGAGGGCGAGGACCACGATGCCGATGGTCTTCGCGGCGTCCTGCATGCCGTGGCCGATCGACATCGCCGCCGCCGAGGCGGTCTGGGCCCACCGGAAGCCCCGGTTGAGCTTGGCCGGCTGACCGTTCCGGAAGATCCACTGTACGGCGATCATGACGATGTAGCCGAGGATGAAGCCGACCAGCGGCGAGAGGATCATCGGCAGCACCACGTCCCGGCCGATGCCTCCCCAGAGCACCGTGTGCGAGGCGGCCAGGGTCGAGCCGACCAGACCGCCGATCAGTGCGTGCGAGGAGGACGACGGCAGGCCGAAGTACCAGGTGATCAGGTTCCAGGTGATCGCGCCGATCACCCCGGCGAAGACGATGCCGAGGCTGGAGACCCCGGTCGGCAGGTCGACCAGACCGCTGCCGACCGTCTTGGCGACGCCGGCGCCGAAGTGCGCGCCGATGAAGTTGCCGATGGCCGCCATGGCCAGGGCCACCCGGGGGGTGAGGGCGCGGGTGGAGATGCTGGTGGCGATCGCGTTCGCGGCGTCGTGGAAGCCGTTGGTGTAGTCGAAGACCAACGCGACCGCGATCACCGCCAGCACGGCGATGAGTTCAGGTTCCACCGGTCAGCTTTCCTTGACCGCGATGGTCTCGACGGTGTTGGCGACGTGCTCGAAGGCGTCGCAGGCGGCCTCCAGCTCGTCGGCGACCTCCTTCATCTTCAGCACGGTGAGCGCGTCGTACTCGCCGGAGAAGAGCCGGACCAGCAGCATCCGGTACGCCTGGTCGCCGTCGTTCTCCAGCCGGTTGCACTCGATCCAGTAGTCCTCGAGGTCCTTCATCGCCTTCAGCCGCGGCATCGCGTCCGCAGTCAGCTTGGCCTGCTGGTCGAGGACGTTGACCAGCTCGTGCATCTCCCGGGGCAGTGACGGGAGCTTGGTCAGCCCGTACAGGTAGAGCAGGCTGCCGACCGCCTCCAGGTGGTCCATCACGTCGTCGAGCAGCGACCCGAGCCGGTAGATGTCCTCCCGGTCGAACGGGGTGACGAACGTCGAGTTGATCTTCTTGTAGAGCTCGTGGGTGATCTGGTCGCTGTCGTGTTCGACCTCGCTGAGCCGCTCGCTGACCGACTGGACGTCGACCCCGGGCAGGGCCAGCTCGTTGAGGAGCTCGGTGCCACGCACGAGGTTGTGGGCGGCTCGGGTGAACAACTCGTAGAAGGCGCCCTCGGAGGGGCGGAGCGAAAACTTCACGGCACGGACCTCGTTGCGTCGGCGGACGGGTGGCGGGCCGCAAGAGGCTGCCCCTGGGAGATGCTAGGAAACCTCGGATCGGGATTTTCCCCGGCCCACCCCTGGTCAGAGCCGGTTCACCCGTCATTCACCTGCTGTTCACCTTGGGACCGGCGCCAACCTCCGGAACAGAACAATCAGTCAGGAATCACCGGTACCCGCAACGGTGCCCGACGACACCCGGACCCGGGCCGGGAATCTGTCCGGCCCGCCCGGTCACACCGCGCCGACCGCCCTCTGTCATCGTCGTAGCGAGCACTCCGGAGAGCGGACGGGGAGGCCGACGTGCGGGACCTGGCGACGGAGTTCGAGGCCGAACGGGACCACCTGACCGCGGTCGCCTACCGGATGCTGGGCAGCCGGGCCGAGGCGGAGGACGTCGTACAGGAGACCTGGCTCCGGTACGCCGTCGCGCTGGCCACCCCGCAGGCCCGCGCCGAGGTACGTGACCTGCGGGCCTGGCTCACCACCACGGCCTCCCGGCTCTGCCTCGACGTGCTGCGCTCCGCCCGGGTACGCCGGGAGGCGTACCCCGGTGCGTGGCTGCCCGAGCCGATCGTCGACCGGGTCGTCAACCCCGCCGACCAGGTCGGGCCGGCCGGTGGGCAGACCGGCGGGGCGGCCGGGCTCGCCGCCGACCCCGCCGAACGGACGGTACGCGCCGAACAGGTGGGAATCGCCCTGCTGGTGCTCCTCGAACGACTCTCCCCCGAGCAGCGGGTGGCGTTCGTGCTGCACGACGTCTTCGCCGTGCCGTTCCCGGCGATCGCGACCGCGCTCGGGACCAGCCCGGCCGCCGCCCGGCAACTCGCCGCCCGGGCCCGGCGGGCGGTTTCCGAGGGTGGCGCCCGGCAGTCCGCCGACCCGGCCGAACACCGGCGCCTGCTCGACGCCTTCCTGGCCGCCGCCGAGGCGGGCGACCTCGACCGGCTGCTCGCGGTGCTCGCCCCCGACGTGGTCTACGTCGGCGACGGTGGAGGGATCTTCCCGACCGCACGCCGCCCGGTGACCGGGGCCGACAAGGTGGCCCGCTTCGCCCTCGGCCTGGTCCAACGGTCGACGGCGACCTGGCAGGTACGCCACCTGCGGTCGGTGCCGGTGCTGGTGAACGGCTTCCCGGGCGTGCAGATCGCGGCCGACTACCGGCCGGGACTGCCCCTGCACGGGGTCCTCTGGTGCACGGTCGCGGACGGCCGGATCACCGGGCTCTACCAGCAGGTCAATCCGGAGAAGCTGACCCGGGTGCCACCGCTGCACCCGAGCGACGCTCCCGCGCCGTGAGGTCGGACCGGCCACCACGGCCCCGGCCGGACGGTCAGACGACCAGGGCCAGCCACTTCCGGTACGCCGATCCGAACGGCTCGGTGCCGTCACCGAGCGCCCCGTACAGCCACTGCGCCGCCGCCCGGGCCTGCGTCACCAGCTCGTCCGGGTAACCGAACCGGATCCGGTGCTCGGCGAACTCGTCCTCGTCACGCAGCTCCACCAGTTCGGTGCTCCGGCGGCGTACCACGTCCAGGTCGAGGTCGACCAGGTGCACGGTGTCCCCCTCCCAGCGGGCCGGGGTGGCGATGTCGCAGTAGACCTCACTGGTCCGCGGCGGCGGGTTGAACATCGTCGTCCACCAGGCGTCGTGCGGGACGAGCAGGACGAACGGGATCTGCTCGACGGACGGTCGGCCGTGGTAGATGGAGTGGGTGCCGGCGGTCACGCCGAGCCAGACGCCGAGCTCGTCCTCGGTCAGCCGGCGGGCGGGGTAGTCCCGGTGCGGGGTGCCGTCGTACTTGCGATAGACGACCCGGACCACATCGCTCGACATGTCCGCACCCTAGCGGATCGTCCCCACTACCCGCCGTGTGCGAAGCGTCCGGTAGACGTCGCATTCGACAACATCAGGAGACTGACGGCGTGGCGGTTGGCGCTCCGGCGTCGGCCGGCCCTTGGCGGTCGGGGGCGTACCCCGGGTGGGCGAAGCGGCGGACCCGCCGGCCGAGGGAGCGCACCCGGTGTCGGGACCGACGGGTACGGTCGCACAGTGACCGCGCCCGCCACCGACGCCAGCCCACCCACCACGACCGGCCCGACGGCGACGGAGGCCGGCGCCGCCACCGGGTCCGACGGGAGCCCGACCGGCAGATCCGGGCGGCGGCGACGCGGCGACCGGCCCGGCGCCCTCGACCTGCTGACCGCAGCGGTCGGCGCGGTGCCCGGCGGTGCCGCCCGGCCCGGGCAGCAGCAGATGGCGACCGCGATCGAACGCAGCGTCCAGTCCCGCGAGCACCTGCTGGTCCAGGCCGGCACCGGCACCGGCAAGTCGCTCGCCTACCTCGCCCCGGCGCTGACCGTCGACGGCCCGGTGGTGGTCTCGACCGCCACGCTGGCACTGCAGTCCCAGCTGGTCGACCACGACCTGCCCCGGCTGGCCGACGCGGTCGAGCCGCTGCTCGGCCGGCGACCGACCTTCGCGGTGCTGAAGGGTCGGCACCACTACCTGTGCCTGGCCCGGCTGGAGAACTCCACAGAGGACGAGCCGGAGGACACCCTCTTCGACGCCCCGGCCCGGGGTGGGGGCGGCGGCACCAAGTGGCTCGGTGAGGCGGGCCGGCTCGGCAAACAGATCCAGCGGCTGCGGGACTGGGCCATGGAGACCGACACCGGCGACCGGGACGAACTGGACCCCGGCGTGGACGACCAGGCCTGGCGGCTGGTGTCGATGCCGGCCCGGGAGTGCGTCGGCGCCTCCCGCTGCCCGTACGGCGCGGAGTGCTTCGCGGAGGCGTCCCGGGCCCGGGCCCGGGAGGCGGACGTGGTGGTGACCAACCACAGCCTGCTCGCCGTCGACATGCTCGCCGGACGGCACATCGTGCCGCCGCACAAGCTGCTGATCGTCGACGAGGCGCACGAGCTCGCCGACCGGGTCTCCTCGGCGGCCCAGGCCGAACTGGTCCCCGAGCTGATCGACCGGGCGGCGAAACGGACCCGACCGCTGGTCGACCCGGAGCTGGCCGAAGCGCTCGTCGCGGCCGGCGACGCGCTGGCGGTCGGGCTGACCGAGGCGCCGGCCGGGCGGATCACCGGCGGGCTGCCGGCCCCGCTGCGGGAGGCGTGCACCCTGCTCGACGCCGCCACCCGGGGCGCGCTGGAGAAGATCGGCGACATCAAGGCCGACGATCCCGATCCGGTCCGCAAACAGCAGGCCAAGGCGGTGCTGGACGAGCTGTCGACGACCGCCCAGCGGCTGCTGGAGGAGGCCGACCACGACGTGGCGTGGGTGGAGAAGCCCGAGGGGCCGGTCGGTCGTCGCGCCCTGGTGGTCGCGCCGCTCTCGGTCGCGGGCACGCTCGCCACCCACCTGTACGACGAGCGCACCGTGGTCGCCACCTCGGCCACCCTGGCCCTCGGTGGCCGGTTCGACACGGTGGCCCGGTCGCTCGGCCTGGAGCTGCCGACGACGCCCCCGCCCGCCCCGTCGGCGATGGCGTCGGCGATGGCCGCGAAGAGCCGGGGCACGGGCCCGACGACGCCGGGAACGACCCCGGACCGGGGCGCCGGCCGGCCGGCTCCGGAGCCGCCGGGAGCCGCGGACCGGTCCGGGTCGGTGGACTCGGGTCCGGGCTGGCATTCCCTCGACGTCGGATCCCCGTTCGACTACGCCCGGCAGGGCATCCTGTACGTCGCCGCGCACCTGCCCCGCCCCAGCGCCTCCGGCCTGCCGGCCGCCGCCGGCGAGGAACTGCTCGCGCTGGTGGGGGCACTCGGTGGTCGTACCCTCGGGCTGTTCTCGTCCCGGCGGGCCGCACTGCAGGCCGCCGAGCTGCTGCGGGCCCGTACCGACCTGCCGATCCTGTTGCAGGGCGAGGAGGCGCTGCCGCTGCTGGTCCGCAAGTTCCGGGAGGACCGGGCGAGCTGCCTGTTCGGGGTGATGTCGCTGTGGCAGGGCGTGGACGTGCCGGGTGACGCCTGTCAACTGGTCGTGATCGACCGGCTGCCGTTCCCCCGGCCGGACGAGCCGCTGGCGGCGGCCCGGGCCGCGGCGGTGGACTCCGCCGGCGGGTCCGGGTTCGCCGCGGTCAGCGTGCCGATCGCCGCCGTACGGCTGGCCCAGGGGGTGGGTCGCCTGATCCGCTCGATGCAGGACAAGGGCGTGGTGGCGGTGCTCGACTCCCGGCTGGAGACCGCCCGGGGGTACGGCCCGTTCCTCCGGCGTTCGCTGCCGCCGTTCTGGTACACGACCCGGCCGGACATCGCCCGGGGCGCCCTGGAGCGGCTCGGCCGCGGCTGAGCCGGCCCGCGCCGGCCGTACCCGACGGACGGGGGGCCGGGCGGCGTACCGACCCGGCCGGGACGGGCGGCCCCGGCCGACCGGCGGCGGTCAGGGGGCGGTCGGGGCCACCACCACGGCGTCCGGCGGCACCTCGGGTCGCCGCCGGTGGGCCAGCCGGCGTACCGCCGTGTTCAGCACGGCGACCAGCGGCACCGAGACCAGCGCACCGACGATCCCGGCCAGCACCACACCGGCCGCGATGGCGACGATCACCGCGAGCGGATGGATCGCCACCGCCCGACCCATGATCAACGGCTGCAGGATGTGCCCCTCGACCTGCTGTACGCCGATCACCACGCCGAGGATGATCAGCGCGGTGACCCAGCCGCTGTCGACCAGGGCCACCAGCACCGCCACCGCGCCGGAGAGGGTGGCGCCGACGATCGGGATGAACGCGCCGAGGAAGACCAGCGCGGCGAGCGGGAACGCGAACGGGATGTCGAAGACGACGAGGAAGATGCCGATCCCGACCGCGTCGATGAACGCGACCAGTACGGTCGCCCGGACGTACGCGACCAGGGTGTTCCAGGAGGCGCGCCCGGCGTCGTCCACCCGCCAACGGGCGGCGACCGGCAGCAGCCGGACGATGAACCGCCAGATCTTGCCGCCGTCGCGGAGGAAGAAGAACGTGGCGAAGAGCACCAGCAGCGCGCCGGTTAGCAGTTCGGCGACGGTCGCGGCGGTCGAGACCGCCCCGCTGGTCAGCGACTGGGTGTTCTCGTTGAGCCAGCGCTCGCCCTGCTCGATGTAGGAGTCGAGCTGCCGGTCCGACATGTGCAGCGGCCCGGTCCGCAGCCAGTCCTGGATCTGCCGGATGCCGTCGGTGGTCTTGCGGCTCAGATCCGGTACGCCCCGGACGAACTCGTTCACCACCAGGGTGAGGGTGCCGACCACCGCCGCCAGACCGGCGACCAGCACCACCGCGGTCGCCAGGGACCGGGGGAACCGGGCCCGGAGCAGCCAGCCGGCCGCCGGGGCCAGCAGGGCCGAGAGCAGCAGCGCGATGGCCAGCGGAATGATGACGATCCGGATCGTGCCGATCACCTTGAGCAGGGCCCAGGCGACAAGCCCGATGACGATCAGCCGCCACGACCAGGCGGCGGCGATCCGCAGCGCGTGCGGCACGTCCTCGTCGTCCCGGCTGGACGTCGAGGGGTGGTGCGCCACCGGCGGCGTCTCCTCGCTCAGCGGCGGTGGCGGCGGTGCCGCGATGACCCCTCCCGGATCCGCCGGCGACGACGGCCGGCTCTCCGACCGCCCGGACGCGTAGGCGCGACGGAACCTCGCCCGCAGCTGCTCGAAGCGGCTCACGCGCACCTCCCCGTTCTGAGAACCCACCCGTGCCTCCCCTGGTGGCGGAGAATCGGCCTCCCTACGGTAGCCGGACCGGTACAGCCCGGCTCGCACCGCGTGCGGCTGCCGGGCCCCGGGATCGGCACCGTCCCGGGCCGGGTGGGGCCGAGGAGGCGCAGGTCGACGCGGTCGCCGGGCACGGTACCGTTTCCCGACGTGACCGCCGACGTGAACAACGACAACGGGCTGCCCATCCGCCTGCTGCACGACCGGGTGCTGGTGCGTACCGAGGGCGCTGAGGGCGAACGGCGCTCGACCGCCGGCATCGTCATCCCGGCGACCGCCTCGATGGGGCGCCGCCTGGCCTGGGCGACCGCGGTCGGGGTCGGCCCGAACGTCCGCTCCATCGTCTCCGGCGACCGGGTGCTCTTCGACCCGGACGACCGCTCGGAGGTGGAGCTGCACGGCCGGGAGTACGTGCTGCTCCGCGAACGCGACGTGCACGCGGTTGCCGCCCGACGGGTCGAGGACGACTCCACCGGCCTCTACCTCTGACAGGCCCGCCGGCCAGCGCCGGTGGCGACCCGGCTCAGAATCCCGTGGACGGTCGGTACGGCGACGGATGGCCCGGGCCGGCGCCCGGGACCGTCGACGGTCCGCCCGTCCCGTACCACCCGGACGGGCCGTAGCCGCCCGGAACCGGGCCGGGAGAAGGCGCCGGCACCAGCACGACCGGGATCGGCACCACCGGCTCGCTCGGCGCCTCCACCGGCCGGCTGGTCCCGTCCGGGAACGTCAGGTGGTAGCGGGTCCCGTCCCAGAACCCGGGTGGCGCCTGCGGGTCCCGGCCGACAAATACCTGCCGGGCCGCCTGCAGCTCGTCGAGCAGGCGACGCTCCTCGGCCACCGAACGGGCCAACGCGGCCGGCTTGGCGTCCAGGCCCCGGACCATCCCGTCCCGGAGCAGCGCCAGCCGGGTGGCGGCGTACTGGAATCCGCGCATCGCCCGCAGACCGTGCGGACCGGCCACCCGGCGGGCCCACTGTCGGGCCGCGTGCCGCCGGCCGAGACTGCTCAGCGCGGCGACCTCCGGCGGCGTCAACCAGCCCGCCCGTACGTAGTCGGGCAGGGTGCGCTCGGTGAGTCGGCCCTCCCAGCCGCGCAGCCAGATGGCCAGCCCGACCATGCCCAGGAAGATCGGCACCATCAGGCTGATGTAGCTGTAGAGCATGATCAGCGGCTGCCCGGTCTGCTCGACGAGGGTGGGTGCCAGGTTCCAGGTGCCGTGCAGGATCATCGCCAGCAGCAGGCCGGCCAGGGGCGCGGTGATCCGGACCGCCCGGTCGGCGGAGCGGGCCGCGACGCCCAGCCCGACGCCGGTCATCGCGGTGAAGAGCGGGTGGGCGAAGCCGCTGATCAGCACCCGGGAGATGAAGATCGCGATGACGTTCATCGTGCCGGTGGCCGGGCCGTACTGGCTGGCGCCCTCGGCGTAGCCGAGTCCGCCGAGGTAGAGGATGTTCTCCACCATCGCGAACCCGACCGCCGACAGGCCACAGTAGACGATCCCGTCGGTGATGCCGGACCACTCCCGGCGGCGGAAGAGCAGCAGCAGGATCGGGCCCAGCGCCTTGGTCAGCTCCTCGATGAAGGGCGCGACCAGGACCGCCACCAGCGAATCCGACAGTCCGGCCGAGTGGAACAGGTCCGCCGCGAACCCGTTCACGTTCAGCGACGCGTACGTCGACACCGCCGCGCCCCAACCGAAGCAGAAGACGAGGTACTTGACCGGCTCCGGCTCGTACCGGTCGAGCCAGAGGAAACAGGCGACCAGGACCGGCACCGGCACGATCGCCGCGACCAGTCCGACGACCAGCGCGGTGATGCCGAGCCGCTGGCCGAGGGTGAGCAGCATCAACACCGCGCAGCCGGCGATCAGCAGGATCACCCCGACCAGCACCAGGATGCGGCGCCACCCCAGTCCGGACCGTGGCGACCGGACCTGGACCACCGGCAGCCCACCGGGCGGTGCCGGGGGGAACGATCCCGGCGGAACCGGCGACGGTGCGGAGGTGGGCGCACCGGGTGGCGGGGTGTCGACCATGACGTCAGCGTAGTCACATCCGGCAGAGCCTGGTCTCACCACTTCCGCTCCGGCTATGCTCACCGGCAGGTCACGAGTGCCAGCGTTCAGCCCCGGCTTGCTGGCCGGCAACCCTCGTCGAGGTTCGCGGTGGGGTGCCCCGGGTGATGACCGGGCCTGGTCGCACCGCCGCGCCAGGCAAGCGCGGGCCCCGACCCAATCCCACTCCGGGGTCCCTGGACTGCCGGAGGTACCCCGATGAGTACGACCCTCGCGTCCCGTTCCCGCCGTACCGCACCCCGGGAGGCCGGGAACGCGCCGGCCGCCGGCGTCGCCGTGCCGGACAACGGCCGCACCGTGCCGGGTGCCAGGCCGCTCGACGTGCTCGGCGTACCCGGGCAGGTCAACCTCGACTACGCCGCCACCGCGCCGTGCGCCCGGGCCGCCGCCGACGCGGTGGCCGAACTTCTGCCCTGGTACGGCAGTGTGCACCGGGGCGCCGGAGCGCTGTCCCGGCGCAGCACCCTCGCCTACGAGCGTTCCCGGGAACAGGTCGGCGACTTCCTCGGCGTCCGCGCGGGTGACCACGTCATCTTCACCCGCAACACCACCGACGCGCTGAACCTGCTGGCCCGGGCCCTGCCGCCCGGTGCCCGGGTGGTCACCTTCGGCGGCGAGCACCACGCCAACCTGCTGCCGTGGCCCACCGGGACGGTCCGGCTGCCGGTCCCCGACTCCCCCGCCGCAGCCGTCCGGGCGCTCGACGCCGCCCTACGGGAACTGCGCCGGGGCACCGACGGGACAGGGCCGATCCTGGTCGCGGTGACCGGGGCCAGCAACGTCACCGGGGAGGTCTGGCCGGTCGCGGAACTGGCCCTGGCCGCCCACCGGTACGGCGCCCGGATCGCCCTGGACGCGGCCCAGCTCGCCCCGCACGCCCCGGTCGACCTCGGCGCGCTGGACGTGGACTACGTCGCGGTCTCCGGACACAAGCTGTACGCCCCGTTCGGGGTCGGCGTACTGGCCGGGCGGTCGGACTGGCTGGACGCGGCCCCGCCGTACCTGGCCGGTGGCGGGGCCACCCTGGCGGTCGGCACCGCCACCCACGACGTCCGGTGGACGACCGGGCCGGCCCGACACGAGGCGGGCACCCCGAACCTGCTCGGCGCGGTCGCGCTGGCCGCTGTCTGTACGGCGTTGGAGGCTGCGGACCGGGCCGCGCTGTACGCCCACGAGCAGGCCCTCCTCGCCCACCTGCGGGCCGGACTCGCCGCGCTGCCGCAGGTGTGCGAACTGCGTACCTTCGCCGCCGAGGCGCCCCGGGTCGGGATCGTGTCGTTCGTGGTCGCCGGCCGGGATTCGGCGGAGGTCGCCGCGGAACTCGCCCGGGGGTGGCAGATCGGAGTCCGGGACGGGAAGTTCTGTGCCCATCCGCTGGCCCGACGCCTGCTCACCGAGGCGGCCACCCGAACCGGACGGACCGACCTGCCGGGCACGGCGCTGCGGGCCAGCATCGGCCTGGGCAGTGGCCGCGAGCACGTCGACCGCCTGCTGACCGCCCTGGGTACGCTCACCGGCGCCAGCTGAGCCGGCCGGCAGGTCAGGCCGGCCGGATCAGAGAGCCGGCCGGCGGGTCAGGCTGGTCGGATCAGATGGCCCGGCGGCGACGCTGCCCGCCCGACCGGGTCGTCTGGCCCTCGCGGGCCGCCTTCTGGGCGGCCTGGGTGGCGTCGTCGGGGTGCCCGCCGGCCGCCAGCCGCACCAGCCGGTTCGCCTCGGTCCGTTCGATGCCGGTCGCCCGGAGCACGTCACTGCCGGCGGTCCGGACCTGCGCGACCACCACGCTGCCGGAGAACCCCACCCCCTCGTCGTACGCCCGGCCGGCCTGCCCGATCGCCTGCAGCGCCTGCTCCCGTGCGGCCTCCGGCTCGATGCCGATCCCGAGATCCTTGCGAAGCAGCTTCACCGCGTCGGCCAGCAGCGCCACCGCGGTCGCCAACTCCTCCGGCACCGGCTCGTCGTCCTCCAGCACGGTGACCGCGCGCCGGATCAGCGTGCCGCTGTTGTGCACCGCGTGTTCGATGAACTGGGAACTCTCCACGTACTGGGTGAGCGCCGGCCGGCGGTGCCAGCGCACCGGCGACAGGATCGAGGTCTCCCGGCCGCCCTCCAGCGCCTCTTCGAAGCCCTGCAGGTGCTCCTCGACCTCGTTCAGCCGGTCCAGGGCCCGCTGCGCCCGGGGCGCGTCCCGGGTTCTGAGCGCCTCTGCGGTCTCGGTCAGCTCCTCGGTGAGCCGGCCCAGTGCCGGCCGGGCCGCCCGGTCCACCACCCGGAGCGGATTCAGTGGCAGGACCAGCGCGATGACCACCAGCCCGGCGGCCCCACCGATCAGCGCGTCGATCACCCGGGGCGCCTCGACGTTCGACATGGAGGGCATGACGGTCACGATCAGCACGGCGGTCGCCGCCGCCTGGGTGACCACCGCCGGACCGCCGCCCAGGAAGATGGTGACCACGATCGAGAGCAGCACGATCAGGCCGAGTTGCCACGCGCCACGTCCGGCCAGCAGGACCAGCAGGTCACCGAGTCCGATCCCCACCGCGACGCCGATGATCAGCTCGACGGTCCGGCGGAACCGCTGCCCGACCGAGGAGGCGATGGTGCCGATCGCGGAGATCGGCGCGAAGACCGGCGACGGGTTGCCCAGCAGTTCGTGCGAGGCGGTCCAGGCCAGCGCCGCCGCCACCGAGGCCTGCACCGACAGCAGCAGGTTGAACCGTACGGCGTGCCAGCGGTCCTTCACCGTGGCCCTGGAGCGCCTCCGGAACTCCTTCGCCAGCTGGCTGATCCGCTCCCGGTCCAGGTCCAGGTCGACCGGCGCTTTTGCCACGGTGTCCCGGACGGTGCGCATGGCGGGGACTACCCGCTTCCGAACCTTCCTAACAGTGGCGGTCCGAAACCGACCATGGTCGACAGGTCGTCGGCCGACTAGCCTGCCCACCATGCCGGATCTTCTCGACGACCTGCGGGCGGCACTCGGTGAATCCGCCGTACTGACCGATCCCGACCTGCTCCGCGGCTACCAGCGCGACGAGGCCGACCTCTGCGTGGCCGGCATGCCGGCCGTGGTGGTCCGGCCGCGCAGCACCGCCGACGTGGTCGCCGTGGTCCGGACCGCCGCGGCGTACGGCGTACCGGTGGTGCCGCAGGGGGCCCGGACCGGCCTGGCCGGGGCCGCGAACGCGGTCGACGGCGCGGTGGTGGTCTCCATGACGGCGATGGACGAGATTCTCGAGATCGACCCGGTGAACCGGATCGGTGTGGTGCAGCCGGGGGTGGTCAACGCCGCCCTGGCGGCCGCGGTCGCCAAGCACGGGCTGCGCTACCCGCCCGACCCGGGCTCGTGGGAGTCGTCGACGATCGGCGGCAACGTCTCCACGAACGCCGGCGGCATGTGCTGCGTCAAGTACGGCGTCACCACCGAGTACGTCCTCGGCCTGGAGGTGGTGCTCGCCGACGGCGAGGTGCTGCGGACCGGGCGACGTACCGCCAAGGGGGTCGCCGGGTACGACCTGACCCGGCTCTTCGTCGGTTCGGAGGGCACCCTCGGCGTGATCACCGAGGTGACGGTCTCGCTGCGCCCGGCGGCCGAGGAGTCACTGACCCTGGTCGCGGTCTTCCCGTCCACCGCCGCCGCCGGCCGGGCGGTCGCCGGGATCTCCGCCCAGGGGCTCAGCCCGAGCCTGCTGGAACTGCTGGACCGGACACACCTGCGGGCGATCGAGGCGTACCGGCCGATGGGGTTGCGGACCGACGCCGGCGCGCTGCTGCTCGCCGCCGCCGACACCGGGCCCCGGGCCGCCGCCGACCTGGCCCGACTGGCCGAGGTCTGTACGGCCAGCGGTGCCGACGAGGTCTACGCGGCGACCGACGCCGAGGAGGCGTCCGCGCTGCTCCAGGCACGTCGGCTGGCCCACCCGGCGATGGAGCGGTTCGCCGCGCAGGCGTTCCCGGGCGGCAACGGCGGGCTGGTCATCGACGACATCGCGGTACCCCGGGACGCGCTGGCGGCGCTGCTGGACGGGGTGGCCCGGATCGCCGAGGAGTGCGACGTACCGATCGGGGTGGTCGGGCACGCCGGGGACGGCAACATGCACCCGAACATCGTGGTGGACCGGGCCGACCCGGCCAGCGTGGCCCGCGGCCGGCGGGCCTTCGACGCAATCATGGAGCTGGGGCTCTCGCTCGGCGGCACCTGCACCGGCGAGCACGGGGTGGGACTGCTGAAGCGGGACTGGCTGGCCCGGGAGATCGGTCCGGTCGGGGTACGGGTGCACCAGGCGATCAAGCACGCCCTCGACCCGACCGGACTGTTCAACCCCGGCAAGGTGGTCTAGTCAGCCGCCCCGGCCGGCCCGTCGCTCAACCCGACAGTTGTGCCCCGTCCGGCCCGACACCCGCGCCACGGTCGGCGGCCAGACCGCGTACGTCGGGAGCGCCGAGCCGGGCCGCGTCCGCGGTGGCGTCGTCCGGCATCCGCTGCGACTGCCGCTCGGCCGCCACCCGGGCCAGGTAGTGCTCGACCTCGCGGGCCCGTACCGAGGCGTCCCAGCCGAGCACCCGGCCCATCAGTTCGGCCGCCTGCTCGGCCGACTCGGCACCCCGGTGCGGCGTCTCGAACGAGATCCGGGTACGCCGGGTCAGCACGTCGTCCAGGTGCAGCGCGCCCTCGGCCCGGGCCGCGTACACCACCTCGGCGGCGAGGTACTCCGGTGCCCCGGCCAGCGGTGATCCGAGCAGCGGCTCGGCGTCGACCATGGCGAGGAGTTCGCCGGTCAGGTTGCCGTACCGCTCCAGCAGGTGTTCCACCACCCCGGCCGGTACGCCGTGTCGGCGGGCCAGGTCGGCCCGGTCCCGCCACAGCGCGGCGTACCCGTCGGCGCCGAGCAGCGGCAGGTCGGCGGTGCGGGACGCGCGGACGTTGCCGAGCCGGCGGGCCGCCTTGTCGACCACGTCGGCGGCCATCACCCGGTACGTCGTGTACTTGCCGCCGGCGACCAGCAGCAGCCCGAGCATCGGCTCGAAGACCGCGTGCTCGCGGGACAGTTTCGACGTCGAGTCCGCCTCGCCGGTCAGCAGCGGGCGCAGCCCGGCGTAGACGCCCTCGATGTCGTCGGTGGTCAACGGCCGGTCGAGCACGGTGTTGACCTGGTCGAGCAGGTAGTCGATGTCGCGGGCCGAGGCGGCCGGGTGGGCCCGGTCGAGCCGCCAGTCGGTGTCGGTGGTGCCGATGATCCAGTGCCCGCCCCACGGCAGGACAAAAAGCACCGAGGTCGGCGTACGCAGGATCAGCCCGGCCTCGCCGGTGATCGCCGAGCGGGGCACCACCAGGTGCACCCCCTTGGAGGCGCGGACCCGCAGCCCGCGCCGGACGCCGACGTCGCCGAGCAGCTCGGACATGTCGTCGCTCCACACCCCGGTGGCGGCGATCACGGTCCGGGCGTTCACCTCGAACTCGGCGGGTTCGCCGTTCCCCTGCGCCGGCGCTTCCATGTCCCGGACCCGTACCCCGGTCACCTCGCGGGCCTGCCGGTTCAGGCCGACGACCCGGGCGCTGGTCACCACGGCCGCGCCGAGGCTGGCCGCGGTCCGGGCCAGGGTGACCACCAGCCGGGCGTCGTCGACCTGGCCGTCGTAGTAGCGGATCGCCCCGGAGACCGCGTCGGCGCGCAGGCTCGGGAAGATCCGGCGGGTGCCCTCCCGGCTGAGGTGCCGGTGCAGCGGCATGCCGCGCCCGCCGCCGAAGATCCCGGCGAAGGCGTCGTACGCGGCGACCCCGGTGCCGTAGTAGGAGCGCCGCCAGACCCGCTTCGGCAGCGCCGTGGGTCCGTCCGCGGCCGGCAGTGGCACCAGGATCGGCACCGGACGGACCAGGTGCGGCGCGAGTCGGGTGGCGAGCAGGCCCCGCTCGGTCAGCGCCTCGTGGACCAGCCCGAGTTCCAGCTGTTCCAGGTAGCGCAGCCCGCCGTGGATGAGTTTGCTGGACCGGCTGGACGTGCCGGCGGCGTAGTCACGGGCCTCGACCAGCGCCACCTTCAGCCCCCGGGAGGCCGCGTCGAGCGCGGCGCCCGCCCCGGTCACCCCACCACCGATGACGAGTACGTCGAACCGTTCACTCCGCAGCCGTCGCAGGTCGGCCGCCCGACGGGCGGGTGACAACTCTCCGGCCGTGTTCCGGGAAACGCTGGGGTCACGCACCCGTCCACGTTAGCCGCCCACCGTCGGTGGGGAAGGCCCCCTCCTGTCGCTTCTCGTCGGGGCAGTGCCCCTCGCCGACCAACTCCGGTGACCGGTCCTCCTTGTCCTGGGGTGTCGACAGGCATATGCTTTGCATCGCAGAGTAGATAACGGATGCAAAGTAAGGGGGCGGTCATGCACCCACCGGAGCACACCCACCCGGCCCGTACGCTCGCCGAACTGGACCGACTCCGCAGTCGTACCCGGGACAGGGCACACGCCGGGGCCTGGCTGCCGGCGCTCGGTGTCGCCACGCTGCTGCTGGCCAGCAGCCTGCTCTACCGCACCCCGTTCGGAACACCCACCAGCATCACCATCAGTCACCCCTACTGGGCGGGGCTGCGCGACGAGCAACACGACCCGGTGCTGTCGTACGTCTTCTGGTTCGTCGGGATCCCGCTGCTCTTCGCGGCGACCGGCGCCTGGTACGCCTGGCGCGCCCGCCGGCTGGGCCTACGGGTCGCCTGGCCGGTCTTCGCCGCCACCGGCCTCGGCGTACTGGCACTGCTCGCCGTCCTCGCGGCGGTACCGGAACGGCGGATCGCCGCCGACCACCTCGGCGCCGCCACCCCGGACTTCTGGTGGCCCGGCCTGCTGACCCCGCTGCTCCCGGTCGCGGCGGCGGTGCTCGCCCTCGCCTGGGCCGAACGCAGCGTCGCCCTCGCGATCGCCGGGGGTTGGATCGCACTGCTGACAGCCTGGCTCTGCGGCTCCCGCACGCTCGGCTACCTGCCGCCCTGGGCCACCCGACTCCTCGGCGGCGGCGACACCTCGCTCGGCGGCGAACTCGCCCTCCGACCAGGGCACTATCTTGTCCTGATGGCGCTACCGCTGGTCAGCTTCGCCGCCGTCCGCGCGCTGCGGGCCGCCCGCCGCACCACCCGACCGGTACGGACCACCGAGGTCCCGGGTGCCTGACCGGCAGGCCCCGGCGGCGCATCCCGCCCTCGCCCTGGACGACACCGTCCACCAACGGGTACGCCTCGCCATCCTGACCGTGCTCAGCGAGGTACGCGAGTGCGGGTTCGGAACCCTGCGCGACGAACTCGGGCTGACCGACGGCAACCTGAACCGCCACCTCAGGATCCTGGAGGACGCCGGCCTGATGCAGGTGACCAAGGGGTACGAGGGCCGGCGCCCCCGTACCTGGCTACGGCTCACCCGGCAGGGTCGGGCGGCGCTGCGCGCCGAGGTCGCCGCACTGGAGCAGCTGGTCAACCGGCTCCGCAGCGCAGCCGAGGACGACAGCGCGGCCCAGGACGACAACGCCGCCGCCGAGGAGGAGGCCGGCGACCCTACGGCTTCCGCCGACTGAGTTACCCACCCGACGGGGCGTCCACGGAGGACGGTGCGGGGGAAGGCGACGCGGACCCGCCGGGGTGGCCGGACGTCGTAGCATTTCGCGGCATGCAGGACGGTGCGTCCCCGTCGCCCGGTGCTTCCCCGCCGCCCGGTGCTTCCCCGCCGCCCGGTGCTTCCCCGCCGCCCGGGCCCTCGTCCGTGCCGCCGCCGTACCCACCCCCGGCTGTCCCGCCGTACCCGTATCCGCCGCCTCCGTATCCGGCGGCCGTCGGGGTGGCCGGCAGCAGCCCCTGGCCGGTGGTCGCCGCCGTTCTCGTCGGGCTCTGGACGGTCGGCGTGACGGTGGTCGCCCAGACCGTCGGGTGGGCCGTCGACCAGACACTGCTCGTCGCCGGGTTGGACCGGCCGGTCTGGCTCTGGCCGGCGATCGGCCTGGCCAACGCCCTACTGGTGGGAGTGCCGACCGGACTGCTGGCCCTCCTGCCCCGTTCCCCGGCGGTACGCGCCACCGGCCGGGCCTGGTTGCTCGGCGCGATCACGCTCGGCGTGCTGCTGACCCTCCGGGCGATCCCGACGACCGCGCACGAGGTGTACCTCGCCGGATTCGCCGCGACGGCAGCCCTGGCCACGGTGCTGATCCGCCGGCTCGGCAGCGGAATCCACAGGTCGGCCCGCGAACCGGTCCACGGGTCCCCGGCCGGGCAGGGAGTACAGCCATCCCTGCTCGGGGCAGCCACGGCTCGGACCCGTACCGAGCTGGGTGCGGTCCTGTTCGGGACCGCCGCCGGACTGGCCCTGCTGCTGCCCTGGGCCTGGGTCGGCGCACTGGGCGGCACGCTGGAGACCGTGCTCGCCCTGCTCGCCGCCGCCACGGTCGGCTGGCTGGCCGCGACCGTCCTGCACACCGGCTTCTGGGCCGCCTTCGCGCCGGAACCCGGCGGCTCCCGCACCGGACTCGTCCTGCTCGGCGGGCTGGTGGCCGGGGTGGCGCTCGCCCTGCTCGCCGCCGGCACCGGCCAGTCCGGCACCCAACTCGCCGTACTCCTGGTGTTGCCACCAACCGGATTCGCGCTCGCCGCGCTGCACGCGGTCGGCCGGGCCCGGTCCGCCGGCGCGCCGTCATCGGCGGACGGCGCGGCTGTCCGGCCGGACACCGCCGGCGGCTGGCTTGTCGGCATCGCCGCGATCGGTCCACTGGCCTTCGTCGACCCGGAGGAGATCACCCTGCTGCTGGCGGTCACCCGCGACGTGCCGTACTGGGCCGCGATCGCCGCCCTCGGCTCGCTCGCCGTCGCGGTGCTGCTCGCCGTCGGGTACGGCGTCGGCTTCGGCCGGTCCACGGCGGCACTGCCCCGCCGGCCGGTGGCCGTGGCGGTGACCGGTGTCCTGCTGCTCGGCGCCGGCGCGGTGTACGTCGGGCTCGGCAGCCCGGGCTGGCACGGTGAACGGCTCTTCGTGGTGCTCCGCCAGCAGGCGGACCTGACCGGGGTGGCGGGTGCGGCGGGTCCGGCCGGCCGGGAGGCCCGGGGTCGGGAGGTCTACCGCCGACTGGTCGACACCGCCCGGTCCTCCCAGGCGGATCTGCGCCGGGAGTTGACCCGGTTCCGGCTGAACCACACGCCGTACTACCTGGTCAACGCGATCGAGACGGACG
Organism: Plantactinospora sp. B24E8; assembly: GCF_039871735.1. Lineage (NCBI taxonomy): Bacteria > Bacillati > Actinomycetota > Actinomycetes > Micromonosporales > Micromonosporaceae > Plantactinospora > Plantactinospora sp. B24E8. The sequence continues at coordinate 12,950 of NZ_JBDPMH010000049.1, read as the reverse complement.
GGGGTCCGGCGGTGGCGGCCTGGCTGTCCCGCCGGGAGGACGTGGCCCGGGTGCTGGTCAGCCAGCGGCTGCGGCGATTGCCGGCCGGGGGCGGGCCGGCACGCGGCGACGACCCGGCCCCGACGTCACCGGGTTGGAACCTGACGACGATCGGCGCCGACCGGGTCCGGGCCGAGCTCGGCATCGACGGTACGGGCGTCGTGGTGGGCAGTTCGGACTCCGGGGTGGACGGAACCCATCCGGCCCTGGCCGCCGGTTTCCGGGGCGGTGACGACTCGTGGCACGACCCGTGGAACGGCACCCGCGCCCCGGTCGACCACGGCGGTCACGGTACGCACACCCTCGCCACCGCGGTCGGCGGTCAGCACGTCGGGGTGGCGCCGGGAGCCCGCTGGGTGGGCTGCGTCAACCTGGACCGCAACCTCGGCAATCCGGCCGACTACCTGGACTGCCTGCAGTTCATGCTGGCGCCGTACCCGCCCGGCGCCGACCCGTTCAGGGCCGGACGGCCGGAACGGGCGCCACAGGTGTTGACCAACTCGTGGGGCTGTCCGCCGATCGAGGGCTGTGCCCGGGAGACGCTGCGGCCGGCCGCCGCCGCGCTCGCCTCCGCCGGCATCTTCTTCGTCGCCGCCGCCGGTAACACCGGTCCCGGCTGCGGATCGCTCGACGATCCGCCCGCGCCGTACCCGGAGGTCTTCACCGTCGGGGCGACGGACCGGAACCGGCGGGTCACGTTCTTCTCCAGCCGGGGTCCGGCGCCGGGCGGGGCGGCGAAACCGGACCTGGTCGCGCCCGGCGACGAGGTGCTGTCCGCCCTGCCCGGCGGCGGCTACGGCGCGCAGAGCGGTACGTCGATGGCGGCCCCGCACGTGGCCGGGGTCGTCGCGCTGATGTGGTCGGCGAATCCCGCGCTGGTCGGCGACCTGGCGACCACCGGCCGGATCCTGCGCGACACCGCCGCACCGGTCGACCCGACGTTCCGCTCCCGCCAGCCGGCGGACGAGTGCGGCGGGCCGGCACGGATCTCCGGCGCCGGCATCGTGGACGCGTACGCCGCCGTCCGGGCGGCCCAGCAGCTCGACCAGGGGCGGTGAGCACTCCGACCGGCGACGCCGACGAACCTGTACGTCGGTCGACCGATGACCTATCGTCGGCGATCATGGAAGCCGAGTTCTCGATCGTCGCGCTCACCGACGCCCAGGTGCCGGCCGTGGTCCAGCTCTGCACGGACGCGCTGGACCTGCCCGAGGACGCCGCCGAGGCGGCCCAGATCGTGGCCCGGTTGCGGGACGACACCCCACCGCCCGGGTCGGCGCAGCGGCGGCGTACCGCCGGGGTGGTCGCCCTGGCCGACGGTGCCGTGGTCGGCGCGGCGCTCGGTTCGCTGGCGTACCGCGACCCGGCCGTCGGGCACGTCGACCTGTTCGTCGTTCGGCCGGACCGGCGGCGGCGGGGCATCGGCCGGGCGCTGCTGCGGTCGGTGGAGGCGGCGCTCGCCGGACTCGGCGCCGCCCAGGTACGGATCGCCGGCAACGCGCCGCACTACGCGTGGCCGGGGATCGACGTCCGGTACACCCCGGCGGTCTGCACCGCGCTGGCGCTCGGCTACACCCCGGACGGTACGGCCTGGAACATGACCGCCGACCTCTCCGACGAGTCCTCGCCGGCGCTGCGCTCCACCGCCGCCGCCGAACAGCGGCTGGCCGCCCAGGGTGTCACGGTACGGCGTGCCGGACCGGCGGACGTGCCGGAACTGACCCGGTTCGCCCGGGACACCTTCGGCGGCAGTTGGGACGCCGAACTGGCGCACTCGGTCGGGCCGGACGACGCCGGCTGCCACCTCGCCGTCCGTACTCCGCAGGGGGGTGGGGAGCCGGAACTGCTCGGTTTCGCCGCGTACGGCTCGTCCCGGCCGAGCTGGTTCGGGCCGATGGGGACCGCGCCGGCCGCCGAGGGGCTGGGGATCGGCAGTGTGCTGCTGCGGCGCTGTCTGCGCGACCAGTACGCGGCGGGCCACCGTCGGGCCCAGATCGGCTGGGTCGGGCCGGTCCCGTTCTACTCCCGGGCTGCCGGGGCGACCGTCGAGCGGGTGTTCTTCCTCTACCGCAAGCAGCTCTGATCAGCCGAGCACGGTTGATAACGGATGTGTACCTACAAACCGCCATTTACCCATTCGCACCGCCGGTCACCTCCTACCGTTTGCGGGGAGGAGGCACTCATGGCGAATGACGACGACCCGGTGGACAAGTTGCGTCCGGTGGCGCATCCGCCGACGGACCTGCCCGCCGCCGAGACCCCGGTGCCCCGGCTCGGCCAGGACGACGTCGTCGGACGGCACGACGCTGTCGACGGTGCCGGCGCGGCGGTACCCGGGGACGACCCAGGGGACCTCGGTGGGGCCCAGGCCCGTGGGGCGGTCGACGACCGGGAGTCGGTCGAGGTCCCGGTCGAGGTCGGCAGACCGTTCAGCCGGGCGGCGAAGCGGCGGAACCAGCGACGGCTGCCGAGCTGACGACAGCCGACCCGCCGGGTATGCCGCGGGGCACAGGCGAACGCCGGGTACGACGAAGGGGCGGACCGCTCGCGCGGCCCGCCCCTCACGACGTGGAGTCTGGACTCAGAAGTCCATGTCCCCGCCGCCCGGCGCACCGGCCGGGGCCGGGTTCTTCTCCGGCTTGTCCGCCACCACAGCCTCGGTGGTCAGGAACAGGGCCGCGATCGACGACGCGTTCTGCAGCGCCGACCGGGTCACCTTGGCGGGGTCGATGATGCCCGCCTCGAGCAGGTTGACGTACTCGCCGTTGGCGGCGTTGAGGCCGTGGCCGGCCTCCAGGTTGCGCACCTTCTCGACCACGACGCCGCCCTCGAGGCCGGCGTTGACGGCGATCTGCCGCAGCGGAGCGTCCAGCGCGAGCTTGACGATCTGCGCGCCGGTCGCCTCGTCACCGGCGAGGTCCAGCTTGTCGAACGCGGTCTTGCCGGCCTGCACCAGCGCCACGCCACCACCGGGGACGATGCCCTCCTCGACGGCCGCCTTCGCGTTACGCACGGCGTCCTCGATGCGGTGCTTGCGCTCCTTCAGCTCGACCTCGGTGGCCGCGCCGACCTTGATCACCGCAACACCGCCGGCCAGCTTGGCCAGGCGCTCCTGCAGCTTCTCACGGTCGTAGTCGGAGTCGCTCTTCTCGATCTCGGCCCGGATCTGGTTGACCCGGCCCTGGATCTGGTCGGCGTCGCCGGCACCGTCGACGATGGTGGTCTCGTCCTTGGTCACCACGACCTTGCGGGCGCGGCCCAGCATGTCGAGGCCGACGGCGTCGAGCTTGAGGCCGACCTCCTCGCTGATCGGCTGGCCGCCGGTCAGGATGGCGATGTCGCCCAGCATGGCCTTGCGGCGGTCACCGAAGCCCGGCGCCTTCACGGCGACGGACTTGAAGGTGCCCCGGACCTTGTTCACGACCAGGGTCGCGAGGGCCTCGCCCTCGACGTCCTCGGCGATGATGGCCAGCGGCTTACCCGACTGCATGACCTTCTCGAGGATCGGCAGCAGGTCCTTGACCGTCGAGATCTTGTTGTTGACGATCAGGATGTACGGGTCGTCGAGAACGGCCTCCATCCGGTCGGGGTCGGTCATGAAGTACCCCGAGATGTAGCCCTTGTCGAAGCGCATACCCTCGGTCAGCTCCAGCTCGAGCCCGAAGGTGTTGCTCTCCTCGACGGTGATGACGCCTTCCTTGCCGACCTTGTCCATCGCCTCGGCGATGATCTCGCCGACGCTGGTGTCACCAGCGGAGATGGAGGCGGTGGAGGCGATCTGCTCCTTGGTCTCGATGTCCTTGGCGAGCTTGCTCAGCTCCTCCGAGACGTTCGCGACCGCGGCCTCGATGCCCCGCTTGAGGGCCATCGGGTTCGCGCCGGCCGCGACGTTGCGCAGGCCCTCGCGGACCAGCGCCTGGGCGAGGACGGTCGCCGTCGTCGTGCCGTCACCGGCCACGTCGTCGGTCTTCTTGGCGACCTCCTTGACCAGCTCGGCGCCGATCTTCTCGTACGGGTCCTCGAGCTCGATCTCCTTGGCGATGCTCACACCATCGTTGGTGATGGTGGGGGCGCCCCACTTCTTCTCGAGCACGACGTTGCGGCCCTTGGGGCCCAGCGTCACCTTCACGGCGTCGGCGAGGGTGTTCATGCCCCGCTCGAGGCCGCGGCGCGCCTCTTCGTCGAACGCGATCATCTTGGCCATACGGCGTTGTCCTCCTGGACACTCACGGCCGCCGGAGTCTCGTCGGCTCCGACCTGCCGCCTGGTTACGCACCTTCGGACGTCACTACGGCACTGGCGGACGGGGCCGTCCCCGGCGCTGAAGCGCCTGGTCAACTCCGTCGCACTGTGCGACAGTGACGTCCGTTGGCCGGGCCGGACAGCCCGCGACGACCGGCCATGTGCCGCGTGCCCGTACGACGAACCCGCGACCGTGGCCCTACCGCCCCGACCTCTGGCACTCGCGACGCGCGAGTGCCAATCACTTGTTTAGCACTCTCCCATGCCGAGTGCAAGCGAGTGGACCGGACCGGAGGACCGCCGCGACGGCCCGCCGCAGGCCGGCAGGCGGGCGGAACGAGGCAGGGGGACCCACCCCCGGCGAGGACGTCGGGGCGACGGGGCGACGGGAGCCGACCGGCGACCGGGGTGGCGGGGTCGACGTGCCCGGTCGAGCCGGGACCGAAAGATCAACAACGGACACCGGCCGGTCCGTCCTGCCGCCCGTCGGGCATCCCGCGATCGGCGACCGAGGGCGCCGCGATCGGACGTCCCGGTCCCGCGGAGATCGCGGACAACCGGCTCGGGACACGACCCGCCGGGCCACCCGGAAATACCGCGAATGAACACGATGTCGCGCCGGAATCCGCCGACACGGGTCGGATCACCAGCGCAGCCGGCCCCACCGGATCACAGATCTGGTCGAGTCACCGGGCGCGGCGTCCGGCAGCCGTGCCGCTGGCGCGTCAGATCAAGCCCTGACCCGGGTTTCCCGCAGGTCAGGGCTTGCCAGGAGAGAGCGTGAGTCAACGGGCCGGGGCTCCGGGGTTGCCCGGTGAACGGAAACGACCGCGGCCCGCCGGCTCAGGCGATGACCCGGACCTGCTCCGCCTGCGGGCCCTTCTGGCCCTGGGCGATCTCGAACTCGACGCGCTGACCGTCGTCGAGTGCCTTGTAACCGTCCATCTGGATCGCGGAGAAGTGGACAAAAACGTCCTGCCCGCCGTCAACCGCGATGAAGCCGTAGCCCTTTTCGCTGTTGAACCACTTCACGGTGCCCTGCGCCACGGTGCACTTCCTTACTTCGCGCCGGGGCTGACCAAGCCCGACGTCGACGTACGCCTGCCGGGACCGCCGAATCTGTCACTCCCCTTGACGGATCGAACAAATCAAGCGGCCGAATCCGCACCGTACACCAAGGTCGGGCGGCAGCGCACTAGTCCAAAACGGTCAGCGAGCCGGGTACCGGACGCCCGACACCACCCGCCCGGCTATCGGCGACCGTCGCTGCGCAGGTCACCGCCCACCTGACCGCCCCGGCACCCCGGCGGTGACCCGTCGAAATGCTCCCGGCTACGACGTGCGACCATGACCGACGTGTCGGCTCCCGCTCCGGAAACCGCCGCCGGCCCACCGCCCGACGGCCCCGCCGAACCACCGCTGCCGACCAGCGCGCTCCCGCACCCGCCGGGGCCGCCGACGGTACGTCGGATCCGGCTCACCGACGCCGCCCGGATGCGGGCACTCCGACTGGAGATGCTCGCCGACTCGCCGCTGGCCTTCCTGGAGACCCTCGCCGACGCGGCGGCCCGGTCACACGCCGAGTACGCGGCCCGGATCGCGACCATGGCGACCGGGCACCGCAGTGCCGCCTTCGTCGCCGAGGTCGACGGCCGGCTGGTCGGGCACGCCGGCGGCCAGGCCGCACCCGGCCAACCCGGGCGTACGGTCGTCTTCGCCGTCTACCTCACCCCGGCCTGGCGGGGCACCGGTCTGCTCGCCGCCCTGGTCGACGCGGTGGCGGACTGGTCCCGGGCGGTCGGACGGCCCGAACTGTTGCTGGAGGTCGTGGTCGGCAACAACCGGGCGGTACGGGCGTACCAGCGGCTCGGTTTTGTCGACACCGGCGTACGCGTGCCGCACCCGACCGTGCCGGCCCTGCGCGAACTCCAGATGTCCCGGGCCGCCTGACCCGCACGCCACCACCGGCGCCGGCCAGGAGGGGCCCCTTCCCGAGGCGGGAAGGGGCCTTCCTCGCCGCTCAGCGGCGGGACTGGACGATCCGGAAGCGGCTGGCGACGTAGGCGCCGTCGGTGAGGGCGGCGTTCGCCGCCGGGTTGGCGCCGCTGCCGTGGAAGTCGGAGAAGGCCGCCGACTGGTTGACGAAGACGCCGCCGGTGAGGTTGCAGGACAGGTGCACCCCGGACTCGATGGCGGCGGTCTCGGCGGCGTCGAGTACCGCCTCGTCGGTGGCGTAGACGGCGGCGGTCAGCGCGCCCCGCTCACCGACGGTCTGCCGGAACAGGGCCAGGCTGTGCTCGGTCGAGTCGGTGGCGATCACGAACGAGATCGGGCCGAACCACTCCCGCCCGTACGTCGACACGGCGTCCGCGCCGAGCTTCACGATCAGCGGGGTACGGACCACCGCGCCCGGGTACGTCGGGTGGTCGACCGTCCGGGAGGCGAGCACCACCTCGCCGACCCCGGCAACCTCGTCGAGCCGGGCCAGTACGCCGTCGTTGACCACCGCGCCGGTCAGCTCGACCGCCCGGGCCGGGTCTCCGGTGAGCTTGCCGACCACCCCGGCGATCCCGGCGGCGACCTCGTCGAAGCTCTTGTGCCCCTGGTCGGTGTTGATGCCGGCGGCCGGCACCAGGATGTTCTGCGGGGTGGTGCACATCTGTCCGCTGTAGAGCACCAGCGAGAAGCCGATGTTGCGGCACATGCCGGCGAAGTCGTCGGTGGAGTCGACCACGATCGTGTTGACCCCGGCCTTCTCGGTGTAGACGACGGCCTGCCGGGCGTTCGCCTCCAGCCAGTCGCCGTACTCGGTGGAGCCGGTGTAGTCGATGATCCGCACCTCGGGGCGGAGCGCGAGGGTGGAGGCGAGCCGCTCGTTGGGCGCCTCGGCGGCGAGCAGCACCAGGTTCGGGTCGAAGCCCGCCTCGGCCAGCACCTCGCGGGCGTACCGGACGGTGATGGCGAGCGGCAGCACGGCCCGGGGATGCGGCTTGACCACCACCGGGTTGCCGGTGACCAGCGAGGCGAACAGACCCGGGTAGGTGTTCCAGGTCGGGAACGTGTTGCAGCCGATGGCGAGCGCCACCCCGCGCGGCGCCACGTGGAACGTCTTGGCCATCCGCAGCGGCTCGCCCTTGGCCGGCTTTTCCCAGGTCGCGGCCGCCGGGTGCCGGGTCATCTCCCGGTACGCGTACGCGAGCGACTCCAGCGCCCGGTCCAGGGCGTGTGCCCCGCCGGCCTGGAAGGCCATCACGAAGGCCTGGCCGCTGGTCGCGTGGACCGCGTTCGCGAGTTCGAAGATGTGCGCGTGCAGCCGGGCGAGGATCTCCAGGCAGACCCCGACCCGGGTCTGCGGGCCGGCGTTCCGCCAGCCGGGCAGCGCGGTCGCGGCGGCGGCGAGCAGGGTCTCGGCGTCGGCGTGCGGGTACTGCACGCCGAGTTCGATGCCGAACGGGCTCGTCTCGGTGGTCACCCAGTCGACGGTGCCGGGCTGGTCGAGCGGGAACTTCCCGGCCAGGTACGCGCGGAACGCGGCCTCGCCGTCGGCGGCGGCGGTCTCGCCGTACACCCGGGGGCTGGGCGACTCGGGATAGGCCGACCAGTAGCCGCGTTCGGTGATGGCGGTCAGCGCACGCTCCAGGGTGTCGGCGTGCCGGGTGAAGAGCGGGTGCGGGGTCTCCGTCATCCCGTCATCATGCCGCAGCCGCCCGCCCCGGCCCAGCCTGCGACCCGCGCCGACCTGCCCGGAGGATCGGGCAGGTCACCGGGGCGACGGCACCTACAGGGTCACCTGCCAGCTGGTCAGGCCGCCGACCGCGCGGAAGCCCAGGGCCTCGTTGATGGAGATCATGTAGCTGTTCGTCGCGGCGTTGTGGGTGTCGATGATCCGCAGTGCCGGCTGCTGCGCCATGACGTACCGGAGATTTTCGATCTTGACGAGGGTGCCCAGCCGGTGACCCCGGTGGCGCGGCTCGACCAGCGTGATCGACTGGAAGGCGTGTGTGTCGGAGCTGGCGCTCATGTTGATCGCCGTCCAGGCGACCAGCCGGCCGGTGGCGTCGTGCCGGGTGCCGCAGTTGTACCAGTGGGAGCCCCGGGCGATCAGGGCGTCCTCCGCCTGTTGGATCCGGGTGGCGTCCGGCACCGGCGGTTCCCAGGTCACGTCGCCGAGCGGGGCGTCCTCGATCAGCCGACTGTCCAGGTAGGCGACGTCGGCGAGATACTCGTCCGGGGTCCGACCGGTCCAGAAGACCGTCGTGTAGCCGTCCGCGCGGGCCCGGCTCGCGGCCAACAGCCGGTCGAGTTCCGGCTCGTCGAGCCGGGTCAGGTCGAGTCGACGACGGATGTCGGTGAGCGCGGCGTGCGCCCCCAGCCCGGCGGCGAAGGCGTCACCGGCGCTTGTCGCGGCGCCGTCCGGGTTCATTGTGAACACCTCGCCGAGCAGACGCTTGCGACCGAGGGCGCGGACGAGGCGGACGGCGTGGTCGTAGAGCGCGCGGCCGACCCCGCGCCGCCGGTACGCCGGCAGCACCGAGAGGGTCACCTGGGCGTTCTCCCGGTTCTCCAACTGCGGCAGCCGGATCTCCAGGTAGCCGACGGCCACGCCGTCGAGGTACGCCAGCATGTGCCGCTGCTCGTCGCCCGGCATCGGATGCCGCAGTCCGCCGACGAAACGCTGACGACAGTACGGCGGCGCGTCGGGCTGCTGGTCCGCCCAGACCTCGGTCTGGATCCGGTACGCCTGCTCGACGGCGGTGTCGTCGTGCGGGTCGAAGGCGCTGACCACGATGTCCATGAACCGAGGGTGCCGAAGCGGCGCCGAGATCGCGACCGATTATCGCCGTTACCCGGCGACCGGAGCGTCGTTGAACAGAAAACACCGGTTGGCGGCGATCGATCGCCGGCGTCAACCGGTGGACAAAGATTTGGTCGGGAGGGACGCCCGCACAACGCCTCCGGCGCTGGGTCGTAAGAGCTTAGAAAGTCTACGGCGAAGCGCCCTCCCGCACGGAGCATCTTGCGTCCTGCAGATGCAGCCGTCAAGTCCCTGGCGGAGTGTTTTCGTCACCTGCGGCAAAACGGCAGCTACACACCGCATCCGTCAGGGGTTGTCGGAGACGTTCCGGGGCGACCGAACGGATCTCACCTGCAAGTTGCACGTGCATCTGCTCGGTCGCCACACGGACACGTGGCGCAAGATTTTTGGGAATCAGCCGAGTTTTCTGGAAATCAGCCCAGCAGACCCGCGTCGCGCACCGCGCGCAGCGACGGCTTGACCCGGTACGTCGGCCCGACCTGACCGGCGACCGCGTCCAGGGTCTTGAGGCCCTCGCCGGTGTTGTAGACGACGGTCTCCGCGTCGGGGTCGAGTCGACCGTTCTCCACAAGCTTCTTCAACACCGCGACAGTGACCCCACCGGCGGTCTCCGCGAAGACGCCGGTGGTCCGGGCCAGCAGCCGGATCCCGGCCCGGATCTCGTCGTCGTCGACGTACTCCATCCAGCCCCCGGTACGGCGTACCGCCTCCAGGGCGTAGAGGCCGGCGGCCGGGTCGCCGATGTTGAGCGACTTCGCGATACCGGTCGGCCGGACCGGGGTGATCTCGTCGGTGCCGGCGTGCAGGGCGGTGGCGATCGGGTTGCAGCCGGCCGACTGGGCACCGAAGACCTTCCACCCCTTCGCCGGCGCCTCGACCAGTCCGATCTCGACCAGCTCGCTGAACGCCTTGTCGACCTTGGTGAGCAGCTCACCGCTGGCCATCGGGATCACCACCTGCTCGGGGATCCGCCAGCCGAGCTGCTCGGCCACCTCGTACCCGAGGGTCTTCGAACCCTCCGCGTAGTAGGGCCGGACGTTGACGTTGACGAACGCGGTGTCCTCGAACTCGTCGGTCTCGACCAGTTCGCCGCAGAGCCGGTTGACGTCGTCGTACGAGCCGTCGATCGCGACCAGGTCACCGCCGTAGACCGCGGTGGTGACCACCTTGCCCTGCTCCAGGTCGCTCGGGATGAAAACGATCGACGGTACGCCGGCCCGGGCGGCGTGCGCGGCCACCGAGTTCGCCAGGTTGCCGGTCGACGCGCAGGCGAACCGGGTGAAGCCGAGTCCCCGGGCGGCGGTCAACGCCACCGACACCACCCGGTCCTTGAACGAGTGGGTGGGGTTCGCGCTGTCGTCCTTGACCCACAGCGGGGCCCGGATGCCCAGCTCGGCGGCGAGACCGAGGGCCGGCACCAGCGGGGTCATGCCCGGGTCGAGGGTGACCCGGGTGCTCGGGTCCTGACCGGTCGGCAGCAGGGCGGCGTACCGCCAGAGGTTGTCCGGGCCGGCCTCGATCTGCGCACGGGTGACCCGGGCCAGCAGGGCCTGGTCGTAGCCGACCTCCAGCGGGCCGAAACACTCGTAACAGGCGTGCTGCGCGACGAGCGGGTACTCGGTGCCGCAGCCACGACAGACCAGGACACGGGCGGGGTTCGGGGCCACCGGGGAGGTCTGGGCGTGGGTCGCGTCGATGATCGACGTCATGTCGAGGCCGTCCTCTCATCTTTCCCTGCGCCGCACCACGCGGCGGGGACGGAATTGGCACCTGCCTCGCGGGGCCTCGTCATCGAGACAGCGAAGTGGTTGCCGGGGCGTCAACGGGCCGTATCCCTCAGCCCCTCTGGATGAGGTATGAAGTTGTCGGCTCAGTCTACGGGTCCACCCCGCCCCGTGTCCCGGGTCGGCTGGCCCTGTGAGCTAGATCCCGGTCAGCGGGCCCCCGCCGGTAGGGCGACCGGCGTGATCGCCGGAACGGCCGCCAGTGCGTACGGCACACCGACGCCGAAGGCGGCGAGGACGGCACGGACCGCCACCGGGGCCGGGATGTCGCACAGCGGCGGGCCGACCCGCAGGTGGTGCCGTACCGCGTCGGCCGGCAGGAGCGGCTCGCCCTGCTGCCACCGGTCCGCCACCGGACCGCCGGCAGCGGGGTCGACGGCAGCGGTGGCTGGCGGTTCCCGGTCGGGTCGGGGGTGCGGCGCCGACAGCGGCGCGTACCGGCAGCCGAGCACGATGTCCAGGCCTGCCGTCGCACGCGGTCCCGGATCCGTCAGCCCGGTCCGCAGTCCGGCCACCCCCCGTACCGCGGTGGCGGAGATGCCGACGGTCGTGCCCGGCAGGGCGTGGACGGCCCGGGCCAACCGCTCGGGGTCGAGGGTGCGGTCCGCCAGGTGGCGCACCCGGAGCACCCCGTCGAGCACCCCGGTCTCCGGCGCCGGGTGGTCCCGTTCCTCGATCGTCCGGGCCGCCGCACCGGCCAACCAGAGCGTGACGCTCCGCAGCGGTGGCACCGGCCGGCGGCCACCGCAGCCGCCCCGTGGGCCGAGCCTCCCGGACAGCCCGTCGGGCAGCCCGGACGGCGGCTCGTCCGGAACCCCGGACACCCGACCGACCAGGGCGTGGCGGGGCACCGGCGGGTCGTACAGCGGAAGGTTGTCGCCGGCGGTGAGCAGCCGGTCGCCGAGCTGCGCGACCAGCCGGCGTACGACGATGTTCCGCTCGTGTTCGTACGCGACCACGTCGCCGGGGCGCAGTTCGCCCCAGTGAACCGGTTCGACAAGGACCACGCCGGACCGCAGTGCCGGCAGCATGCTGGCCCCGGTGACCGGCACCCGGGCCGGGCGACCCGCGGCCACCGCCGCGCGGACGAGTTCCACGAATCCGACCGTCGTCCCGTTCACCAGGTGCCTCCCCACTCCGCCCGCCGGTCGGACCACCGGCCGGCCGGTTCCGCGTGATGTTCCCCCGGACTCCGGGGCGATGGTCACGCACCGTGGTCAACTGGTACCAGAGTGCAGAAGTGTTGTCTTGACGAGACATCCTCACCGGTCTAGGATCCGGTTCCCGCCATCCATCGATCCCGACGTCGCGATCGCCGCCGAGGGTGAGGTGCCAGCGAGTGTCGTTGATATCCGTCTCGGTCGTCGACGACGACCGGATGCTGCTGGACGGTGTCGCCGCCTGGCTCGGATCCGCCCCCGACCTGCGGCTCAAGTGCGCGGCCCCGACCGTCGACCGACTGCTCGCCGCCGAACGGGAACCCGCCGACGTGGTGGTCCTGGACCTGCTCCTGGCGGACGGTTCCGCACCGGTCGACAACGTCCACCGGCTCGTCGCGACCGGTCGGGCGGTGCTGGTCGTAAGCGTCGTACCGCACGCCGTGCACGGGGTCGACGTGATGCGGGCCGGGGCGTCCGGATATCTGACCAAGGACCACGACCTGCCGACGCTCGCCGAGGCGATCCGTACCGTCGCCCGGGGCGAGGTCGCGCACTCCCCCGAACTCGCCTTCGCCTGGTCGTCCGACACCCGCCCGGACCGGCCCCGGCTCGCCCCGCAGGAACGGGCGGTGCTCGTCGCGTACGCGTCGGGGATGACCCTGAACGCGGCGGCCCGCAAGGTCGGCATCCAGCCCGCCACCGCGCGAGGCTACCTGGACCGGGTCAAGGCGAAGTACCACGAGGTGGGCCGGCCGACGTACACCAAACTCGACCTCGCCGACCGGGTACGCGAGGACGGGCTGCGCTGGTCGGAGCGGAGTGGGCCCGGGTCAGGGGCGGACGGGTCAGGGGCGGACGGGTCGGGGGCGGACGGGTCGGGGGCGGACGGGTCGGGGGCGGACGCCACCC
>NZ_JBDPMH010000048.1:0-42266 GCF_039871735.1 Plantactinospora sp. B24E8 | reverse complement strand
ACGCGAAACCGTTCGTCTGGACCGCGACCCCCAGCGAGATCCTGGCCAAGGTCCGCTGGGTCCACACCGAGGTCCGCAAACTCCTCACCAACAACGACAAGTAAACGATCTCAATTACGCGACACTACGTCCTTCGCGGACTCATGCTCTGCGGACTGTGCGGACGCAAGATGCAGAGCCACCAGGCACATGAGGCCGCTTACTATCGGTGCCGGTACCCCAACGAGTACGCCCTCGCCAACCACGTCCAGCACCCCCGCAACGTCTATGTCGCGGAACGAGACATCGTCCCCGCCCTCGACAACTGGCTCCTCAAGGCGTTCGCCCCGCACCGGCTGACCGATACGATCCGCCGGCTCCACGCCGCCCAACCCGAGGCCGGACCCGGCGCCGGCGTCGCGCCGGAGATCGCCGCCGTGAACAAGATCATCGCTGCGTGCGACGCCAAACTCGTCCAGTACCGGGCCATCGCGGACGCCGGAGGCGATCCCGCCACCGTCGCCGCCTGGATGGCCGAGGTCAACGCCCAACGCGCAGCCGCCCTCGCCCGACGCGACAAAGCAGCACGAGAACCGGCTCCCCGTCGCCTCGCCGAGGACGACATCCGACGCCTCGTCGGCAGCTTCGAGGACATCCGCAACACCCTGCGAGACGCCGACAGTAAAGACAAAAGCAATGTCTACCGCGAGCTACGGCTCGCCCTCACCTACGACCCCGGTAAAAACAAAATCAGCGTCGAGGCGAAGCCCGACGCTGATTACTGTGGGGTAACTGTACGTGTCCGAGGGGGGACTTGAACCCCCACGCCCTATACGGGCACTAGCACCTCAAGCTAGCGCGTCTGCCATTCCGCCACCCGGACTTGCTCCGCAACCCTACCTGATCGACCGGTTGATGATCTCACCCGGTCGGCGCCTGCAGGGCCGCACGGGGGACTACTGTACACGGCTCCCTGGGATCGCGCACGGCGGCCACCGCCGGGCGCGTGGCATGCCGTCGGGGCGGCGCGGCAGGCGCCGCCGGACTCACGCGGACGTGGCGACCGGGGCCGTCCGGCGGATACCGACTCCCGGGCGGGAAGCCCGTCGCCGGATGTCCGTCGGACGGGTCGTCGCCGCCGGAGAACCGTGCAGGGGGCGGATGTTAATAGGTGGTTGACTGACCGTTCTGTTATTCCTACGGGCGTGCCGCGACATATCCGTGACCGCCGCTACGGAGGACGGTTCTTCCGGGTCGCCGGCGCGCTCAACGTGCCCCGGTCGCCGCAGGGGCATCCGCTGCTGGTCCAGGCCGGCTCGTCGGAGGACGGCAAGGAACTCGCCGCCCGCTACGCCGAAGCGGTCTTCACCGCCCAGCAGACCCTGGTCGAGGCGCAGGCGTTCTACACCGACCTGAAGGCCCGGACCGCGGCGGTCGGCCGGGACCCGGACGGGATCAAGATCCTGCCCGGGGTCGTGCCGGTGCTCGGCGCGACCGAGGCGCAGGCCCGGGCGCTCGAGGACGAGCTGGAACGGCTGATCAGACCGGAGTACGCCCTCCGTCAGCCACCACCCTCGGCGTGCCGCCGGACGTCCTGCAGCTCGATCGGGAACTGCCGGCGGAGCTGCCCGACGAGGACCAGATCGAGGTGGCGAAGAGCCGGCGCACCCTGATCGTCGACCTGGCCCGCCGGGAGCGGCTGACCGTCCGTCAGCTGATGGGCCGGCTCGGTGGCGGGCGCGGACACCGTACCTTCGCCGGCACCCCGGAACCGGTGGCCGACGCCATCGAGGAGTGGTGGAACCTGGGTGCCGCCGACGGGTTCAACATCATGCCGCCGGTGCTGCCCTCCGGGTTGGTCGCGTTCGTCGACCACGTGGTGCCGATTCTGCAGCCCCGCGGCCTGTTCTGCACCGAATACACCGGTACGACCCTGCGCGACTACTACGGCCTGCCCCGGCCGGCCAACCAGTCCAGGTCCACCGCCGCCGTGCCGGCCGTCCACTAGGGAGACGACATGACCGACCTCCGACCGTTCGGTCGTACCGGGGTCCTGCTCAGTCCGCTGACCCTGGGTGCGATGAACTTCGGCCGGCGGGGCAACCCGGACCACGAGGACTGTCTCCGGATCATCCACCGCGCCCTCGACGAGGGCGTCACCGCGATCGACACCGCCGACGTCTACTCCCAGGGTGAGTCGGAGGAGATCGTCGGCAAGGCCCTCGACGGCGGCCGGCGCGACGAGGTGTTCCTGGCCACCAAGTTCCATGGCCAGATCGGGGACAGCCCGCATCACCGGGGCAACTCGCGCCGCTGGATCGTCCGGGAGGTGGAGCAGAGCCTGCGCCGGCTGCGCACTGACTGGATCGACCTCTACCAGGTGCACCGGCCGGAGCCGGAAACCGACTTCGACGAGACCCTCGGCGCCCTCAGCGACCTGGTGCACCAGGGCAAGATCCGCTATATCGGCACCTCCACCTTCGAGCCGTCGGCGATCGTGGAGGGGCAGTGGATCGCCGAGCGTCGGGGCAGGGAGCGGGTGGTCAGCGAGCAGCCGCCGTACTCGATCCTGGCCCGGGGGATCGAGCGGGAGGTGCTGCCGTGGCCCAGCGTCACGGCCTGGCGGTCATCCCGTGGAGTCCGCTGGCCGGCGGCTGGCTGGCCGGCGGCTACCACCGGGACCTGGCCGGACCGATCTCCCGGCGGGCGGAACGCTTCCCGGCCCGGTTCGACCCCCGGCTGCCGGAGAACCGGCGCAAGCTCGAGGCGGTGCAGGAACTGGCCACGCTCGTCGCCGACGCCGGGCTGTCGCTGATCCACCTGGCCATCGCCTTTGTCCTGGAACATCCGGCGGTCACCTCGGCGATCATCGGTCCCCGCACGGTGGAACAGTTGGAGTCCCAGCTCGGTGCGGTCAAGGTCAGGCTGTCCCGGGACGTGCTGGACCGGATCGACCAGATCGTGCCGCCCGGCACCACCCTCAACCCGGCGGACGCGGGATACCAGCCACCCTCGCTGACTGACCCGGCGCGGCGGCGGAGGACGGCCCGGTGACCACCCGTCGGAGTACCGGCGAGGCGCCCGAGCCGTCGGAGTACCGGCGGCGTGGGAGCCCGGACACCGTCACCCGGGCGGAGGCAACGTGGGCGGAGAAGGCGGGGAGCTGACAATGAGCGGGGTCGTGGTTCTCTCCGGCAACCCGCGGGCCGGGTCGCGGACCCGTACCCTGGCCGTCCGGGTGGGCGCGGACATCGCCCACCGGGACGGCGCCGCGCCGCCGACCGTGGTCGACCTCGCGGAGTACGGGGCGCAACTGCTCGTCCACGACGACGTTCGGGTGGCCGGCGGGTTGGCGACTGTCCGGTCCGCCCGGGTGCTGGTGGTCGGCACGCCGACCTACAAGGGCAGCTACACCGGTCTGTTGAAGGTGTTCGTGGACCGGTTGCCGCACCAGGGTCTCGCCGGGGTGGTCGGCGTCCCGGTCACCGTGGGGGCCACCGCGCAGCAGGCCGCGCAGTCGGAACGGCACCTGCGGGGGCTGCTCGCCGAACTCGGCGCCGAGGTGCGTCCGGGGCTGGCGGTGACCGAGCCGTCGGCCGGTGACCCGGAGGTCTCCGTCGGCTACGTGGCCGCCCTGGCCGGCCGCGTCTGAACGAGGTCCTTCGGGCTGGGGACGGCGCTGGAGCCGCCCCGGCCCGGGGACGTACGCCGCACTGGCCGGCAGCCACACCGAGGTTGCCGACCCCGGGCACCACCGGCGGGATCCCGTTCGAGGTCGATCCCGGTCCGGCACCCACCGGACAGGTCCTCAGTTCGGCGGCATCGCGAGTTCGACGGTGACGACGGCCAGCAGTACGACCACCACCACACCGGTCACCGCCAGCGCCGGCAGCGAGACCAGCGCGGGGCCGGCGGCGACCAGCAGGCCGGCGCCGATCAGTCGCGGCTGGGTGACCCGGGCGAAGGCCCGTCGGCCCAGGATGGCGTGCCCGACCAGGAAGAGCGCCGGTCCGCCGACGATGACCGTGACCCAGGCTGCCGGCGCCGGACGGGTCGGATCTTTGATCATCAGTTCGTTCGCCACGGTGATCATGACGACTCCGGCCACCATCACCAGGTGGGCGAAGCCGGCCGGCCTGGTTTCGCCGGACGGCCGGCCGGAGAAGGGGGGACCGAGGCGTTCCCGGGTGCGGTGGAAGTAGATCCAGTACAGCAGCACGCTCGTCACGAACGCCACCGTGAAGGCGACACCCCGGACCGGACTCAGGTCGCTCTCGTGGAACGTCCGGCCGGTCGCGGCGATCGTCTCACCGAGGGCGATGATGGTGAACTGCCGGTACCGTTCCGCGATGTGCCGGCCGGCCAGGTTCCACTCCACGGACCTGGCGCGACCGAGCCCGGGTACCGGCCAACCGGCGAAGGCGGCGACGTAGTCGACCAGGATCGCCACCCCCCAGAGCACCAGTCGCGCCTCCTCCTCGACCAGCATCCCCGCCAGCCAGAACACCGCCGAGAAGGCGAACCAGAGGAAGCCACGCAGCGGACGACGGCCCAACGGCTGCCTCCGTAGCGCGATGGCGCCGGAACCGCTGCGGAGCAGGTTGATCGCGACGTAGGTGACCGCGAACATGTGCGCCCGGTCCTCGAACGCCTCGGGTATCGCCGTCGACAGCAGCAACGCGGCGAACGTCGAGGCCATGACCAGGAACTGCAGCGGCAGTCGCTGCGAGTCCATGGTGTCGGTGAGCAGGTTGGTGTACGCCCACACCCACCAGACGGCCAGCAGCAGGATCAGCGCCTGGTACGCCCCGAGCCAGGTGAGGTCGTCGGCGAGGCTACGGGCCAGCCGGAAGAAGATGAAGATGTAGACCAGGTCGAAGAAGAGTTCGACGTATGTGGTCCGCCTCAGCCGCTTCGAACCGGCGACCGGGACGTCATCGTCGACCACCATCCGCCCGTCCCGTTCGCCGGCCCACACTCCCCGGCTCAGTCGTACCACCGGGGTGACGGCGGGAGCGGCTGTTTCGACGATCCCGGGACCGGGACCGTCGGCTCAGCGCAGCGATACCACCAGGTGCTGGCCGCGGTGGTCGGAGGCGCCCCGGGTGCTCTCACCGAACCGGTAGGAGTGCACCCGTACCCCGGACGAGACCAGCGCCCAGTCGAGCCGCCACCAGCGCGGCCAGCCCGGCGTGTCGGACCAGGTCGCCGGGGTGAGCGAGCGTGACGCGTAGCCGGCGTCGCGCAGCCCGTCGGGCAGCTTCGCCAGGTCACCCATGGCCGGGCTGGTGTTCAGGTCACCGGCGACCAGCACCGGGTGCGGGTTCGTCGGCACGTCCCGGGCCAGCGCCCGCCACTGCGGCTCCCGTTGGGCGTGCTGCTCCCGGATGACCCGGTAGAACTCCGCACCGAACGGGCTGTGGTCGGGGGAGAGCTGCACCGGCAGGTGCAGGTTGTACGTCGACAGCACCCGACCCGCCCCCACGTCCAGGTCGGTCCGGAGCACCTTGTACCGCCACTGCTCACCCGCCCCGGCCACGACCGGCGGCAGGTCCGACGCCTCCAGCGGCAGCCGGCGCAGTATCGGGAAGCGGGAGAGGGTGACCAGTTCACCGACGACCACGAGGTGGAAGTCGGGAAACTCGGCACGCAACCGGTCCAGGGCGGCCGCGGTCGGTCCCGGCGTCTGGGCGTACCAGTACTCCTGCAGCAGGTAGACGTCCGCGTCCGCGTCGCGCAGCACCCGGTACATCGACTCGGTCTGCCCGCCCTCGTCCCAGTAGCCGGTGTTCCAGGTGAAAACCCGGACCGCGTCCGGCGGCGCCGGACCGTCCCCGCCGGCGAACGCCCGGACGTTGACCCCGGAGCGGTCCGCGCCGAGCAGCAGCGCGGCCACCGCGAGCAGCGCGACCGGCCACCGCGACCGCCGGCAGGGCGCGGCGCCGACCGCCAGCGTCACCGGCACCGCCAGGAAGGCGAGGGGTGGGATCGCGTCGACCGCCAGCCAGAGCCACCACTGCCCGCTGAGCGCCAGGTGCGCGACGGTGAAGCCGAGCCAGAGTGCGGCGGCGCCGACCAGGGCGGTGTAGAGCCACCACCGCCAGCCGCGCCGCCTCGCCCCGCCCCGCCCGCCGGCCCGCCGGGGCCCGCCGTCCGGCCCGCCGGCACCCCGGCGCCAACGCCGCCGTCCGGCTCCGCGCGCCTTGAGGGCCCCGGTGTCCGGGGGTGCCGGGGCGCCGGTGACGGACGGGGGGAAGACGGTCACGCCGTCCCCCGCAGCGGCGGGTGGTCGACCGGGAAGGAGGCGTCGTAGAGCCGGCGGAAGGTGCCCGAGGCGAGCCACTGCAGGGCGCCGGTGGCCACCCCGGCGGTGATCGTCACGTTGACCAGGAAGTGCAGGCCGGCGAAGAAGACCAGGAACGGTACGCCGTGCCGGCGGCGGACGAACGCGTACATGCCGGCGTCACACGCCAGGGAGACGCCGAGCAGGGAGGCCGGCAGCAGCACCCCCCACGGGCCGAGCAGCAGCGGCGCGGCCAGCGCCGGCAGTACCCCGAACGCGGCGAGGCTGCCCCAGGCCCGGGACGCGGTCTCGAAGCCCTGCCCGAACCGGCGGGCTCGGGCGTAGAGCGGGATTCGCAGCCGCCCCCGGTGGAACAGTTTGCGCAGCAGGCCGCGCAGCTCGTGGTCGTGGTCGTGCCGGCCGCGTACCCGGGAGGTGAGCACCAGCCGGTAGCGCCGGGTCAACCGGTAGCCGTAGTCGACCTCCTCGGTGTGCCGCAGCGCCGGGTTGAACGGGCCGACCTCCTCGAAGACGGTCCGCCGGATCAGGCACACGGCGGGGAAGAGGAACGACACGTCGCCCTCCGCGCTGATCGACCAGTAGTGGTACTGCAGGCCACGGTACCGGGCCACCGCCGTGTCGTGCAGCAGCGGCTCGGGGTCCTCGATCCCGCAGACCGCGCCGATGGCCGGGTCGCCGACCAGCAGCTGCACCGCGTTGGCGACCGCGTCGGGGGCGAGCACCAGATCGGAGTCGACGTAGCAGAGCAGCTCCCCGGCGCTGCGCGCGGCACCGATGTTGCGGGCCCGTCCGCAGCCGCCGTTGACACCGGTGCTCACCACCCGTACGCCGAGGGCCTCGGCGACCGCGACCGACCCGTCGGTGCTGCAGTCGTCCACCAGCAGGATCTCGAGGTTCGGGTACGTCTGGTCGAGGATCGAGCGCAGGCACAGGTCCAGCGACTCGGCGTAGTTGTAGTTCGGCACGATCACGGAGACGAGCGGCCGACCGGGGTCCGGGGTCATCGGGTCGCCACCTCGGTCCGGTCGTAGAGGCCACGAAACCGCCGGGAGGTCAGCCAGGCGAACACCCCGCAGAGCGCCGCGACGGCGATCACCAGGTTCAGGAAGAGGTGCATGGCGGCGAAGTAGCCGAGGAAGAACGGCCCCCGTTCCCGGGCCACGAACCGGTACATCGGCAGGTCGCCGAGGAGGAACGCGACCAGGGCGGCGAGCGGCACCAGCAGCAGGGCCGCCCCGAACAGCACCGGCAGGGCCAGGGTCAGGACGGCCAGCAGGGCGGCGACACTGACCCAGGCCCGGGGACCGCTGCGCAGTCCGCCGGGGAACTCCGGCTTGTTGGCGTACATCGGGATGTGCAGCGCGGTCCGGGTGAAGACCTTGCGGACCAGCACGGTGAGCTCGTGGTCGTGGTCGTGCACGCCGCGGACCCGGGGCGAGAGCCAGATCTGGTACCGCTGGGCGAGTCGCAGCCCGTAGTCGGCGTTCTCGGTCTCCCGCAGCTTCGGGTTGAACGGCCCGATCTCGGTGAAGACCCGGGCCGGGACGGCGAGCAGCGCGGTGTAGAGGGTCATGATCCGCCCCTCGTCGGCGATCAGCCAGTACGACTGCTGCAGGCAGCGGTACTCCTCCAGCAGGCTGTCCCGGACCAGTGGCACCGGGTCGTAGTTGCCGCAGACCGCGCCGATCGCCGGGTCGGCGCCGAGCAGTTCGACCGCGTTCGCGACCGCGTCCGGCTTCGCGGCCACGTCCGAGTCGATGAAGAACAGGATCTCGCCGGCGGCGTGCGCCGCGCCGAGGTTGCGGGCCGCCGCCGGTCCGGAGTTGACCGGGGTACGTAGCACCCGCGCGCCGTACGACTCGGCGACCGTGACCGAGTTGTCGGTGCTGCAGTCGTCCACCACCAGCAGTTCCAGGTTCGGGTACGTCTGCCGGCGGATCGACTCCAGGCAGAGGCCGAGGGCCCGGCCGTAGTTGTAGTTCGGCACGATGACCGACACGAGTGGTGAGTTCATCTGTCCATCCAGGTCATCAGGTTCGGATAACGGGCCCCGACCTGGGCCACGGTCAGGGCGGCCCCGCAGAGGACCGCGCTGGTCACGATCATGCGGTCTCGCAGGACGGCCCGGATCGGGTCGCCGCCGGCCCCGCCGACCAGCACGGTCTGCAGGTAGCGGAAGGCGGCGAGCAGCCCGAGCGGGACCACGACCGCGAGTGCGGTCGGCCGGTGTTCCCCGAGCGGGGCGTCGGTGTGCAGGTAGAGCAGGAAACTGATGCTGGCCAGCGCGGCGGTCATGCTGAGCAGGTGGTCGGCCAACTGCACGGTGTACCCGGCCAGCGCGGGCCGGTGCGGGACGCCGGCCAGGGTCAGCTCGTGTCGCCGCTTGCCCAGGATCAGCACCAGGCAGCCGCTGAAGACGGCGGTCAGCAGCAGGCCGGAGGCGGTCGCCCCGGTGGCCGCGTAGCCCTGCAGCACCCGGAGCACAAAACCGGCGGCGATCACACAGATGTCCAGCAGCGGAAGGTGTTTGAGCCACCGGCTGTACGCGACACAGAGTCCGAGGTAGCCGGCGAGTGGCCACCAGTCGAGGTCGGGCGCGGCGAGCAGCACGGTCAGCAGCGCACCGGCCAATCCGGCGGCGAACAGTGCGGCGACCGGGACGCTGATTAGCCCGGCGGCGATCGGGCGACGACGTTTTTCCGGGTGTGCCCGGTCGAGCCGCCGGTCCACGATGTCGTTGAGCACGTAGATCATCGAGGCGCCGAGGGTGAAGGCCAGCACCGCCCAACCGGTCCGCGTCACCGCGGCGGCCGTCCACTGCGGGGTGTCGGCCAGCGCCAGCGGCACCGCCAGCAGGTTCTTGACCGCGTGTCCGGGGCGCGCCAGCGCGGCCAGGTGACGGGCCAGTCGGACCGCGCGTCGGACCGGGCCGGCGCGCCGACGCCCCGGCCCGTCGATCCGGCCGGTCATGGCCGGTACGGTCCGGTCGACCGTGCTCTCCACGGCGGTCACCATCGGCCTCCGCTCAGAAGAAGATTTTGGCGAGCGAGAGCACGCCCTGCCGCCACGGGTCCCGACTGGTCCGCCCGCCGGTGGGCCCGCCGCGGGTGCCGGTGGTCGACGCCGCGGTCC
Source organism: Plantactinospora sp. B24E8 (assembly GCF_039871735.1). Taxonomy (NCBI): domain Bacteria; kingdom Bacillati; phylum Actinomycetota; class Actinomycetes; order Micromonosporales; family Micromonosporaceae; genus Plantactinospora; species Plantactinospora sp. B24E8. The sequence continues at coordinate 32,851 of NZ_JBDPMH010000048.1, read as the reverse complement.
GTTCGGCCCGCCACCATTCGTACGTGCGCAGGATCGCGTCCTGGTTGGAGAACTTCGGGGTGAACCCGAGCCGTTCCCGGGCCTTGTCCACGCTGACGTACGAGTCGTGCCGCAGCTTGTGCAGCAGCCGGCCGTAGACCGGTGAGAGCCGGGCCTTCTCGGCCAGGCTGAGTACCGCCAGTGCCGGGCCGGCGGGCAGCCCGACCACCCGTCTGCCGTGCCCGGCGGCGTCCAGCACCGTCTGGAAGTCCTCGCGCAGCGTGCCGAACCGTTCCGCGCCGAGGTTGTAGGTGTCGAGCGCCACCTCGTCCGGGGCGGCCAGCACGGTCAGCACCGCGTCCACCAGGTCGTCGACGGCGAACATCTGGATCCGGACGTCGCCGGCGCCGAGCACCGGGAAGTGCCGGCCCTCCTCGGCCCACTCGAAGAGCATGGCGAACAGCCCCATCCGACCGGGGCCGAGGAAGGTCTTGGGGCGCAGCACCGCCACCGGCAGTCCGTCGGCCCGGTGCCGTTCGACGAGTTCCTCGGCGGCGGCCTTGGCCGCGCTGTAGGTGTCGACCGGTTCCCGGGGGTGTTCCTCCGGGGTCGGTACCTGCCGGGGCAGCCCGTAGACCGCGGTCGAGGAGATGTGCACCACCCGGCCCACCCGGGCCCGCCGGGCGGCGGCGAGCACGGTGCGGGTGCCGTCCACGATGATCGACCGGATCTCGGCGGCGGGATAGCTGGGCAGCGCCGCCGCGCAGTGCAGCAGCACGTCCGCCCCGTCGGTGGCCCGGGCCATCACCTCCGGGTCGCGGATGTCGCCGACCTCGGTGACTCCCGGCTCGGCCCGCAGGTCGACCCCGCGTACCTCGTGCCCGTCGGCGCGGAGCCGGTCGGCCAGCCGGGAGCCGAGCATGCCGGCGGCGCCGGTCACGGTGATCACCACAGCGAGCCCACCTTCTGCGCGACGAACCGGGTGACCAGCCGGGTGAGGCCGTGGCCGAGCACCTCGCCGAGCGCGTCGGTGGCCCGCTGCACGTCCGCCGGGTCGGTGACCAGGGACGGGCCGATGATCAGCGGGTTGCGGCCGTTGAGGGTGTAGTACGTGTAGATGTCGTGGTCCTGGTAGAGCGCGTTGATCACCGCGCAGGTCACCAGCTTCGCCTTGAACCTCGGGTCCCGGGCCATCCCGGCTGGGGCGAGCCGGGCCACCAGGTCGAGGATCCGGGGCCCGCCGTCGATCTGCACGCCCCAGAGCGCGCCGGCCCCGGCGACCCGGCCCACCGCGTCCGGGAACTCCTTGGCCAGCCGTTCCAGCGCCGGTTGCAGCACCCGTTCCAGTTCCCGGGCCCGGCCCGGGTAGTCGTCCTCCACCACGATGTTGATCGCCTCGAGCGCGGTGACACACTCCTCGCCCATCCCGTAGTACGTGGTGCTGGTGCTCTGCAGCAGCGCGTCGGTCAGGTTGTCGTACGCCTTGCGGAACACCCGTTCCCGGGCGACGAATGCAGAAATCGATGACTTTCCGCCCCCGAAGGACTTGGATGTGGTAAGGACGTCCGGCACCAGGCCCGGATAGCGCATGAAGTAGAACAGGCTGCCGGTCTTACCCCAGCCCGTGTAGATCTCGTCGAAGATGAGCACGATGTCGTGCCGGTCGCACAACTCGCGTACGCCCCGGAGAAAACCTTCGTCGCACCACTGAATGGTGGAGGCGCTGAACGGTTCGACGATGAGCGCGTACACGTCGTCCGGGTGTGCCGCGATCGCCGCCTCGACGGAATCCAGATCGCCGTAGGTGAACGGGACGATGCCGGGAATGGTAGGAAATTCGAACTGGGGTTGTCCGGTCAGGCCACCCGAGCCCAGGAGTTTCCCGTGGAATCCGCGGTCCGCCCGGAGGATGGTCCGCCGGCGTCCACCGTGGTACTTGAAGGCCAGCTTCACCGCCCCCTCGACCGCCTCGGCACCCGAGTTGGGCAGGAAGGACATCGACAGGTCGGCGGGGAGCAGTTGGGCCAGGTTGTGACCGAGCGCCGCCAGATAGGGCGAGAAGTACGTCTTGTGCACCTCCATCCGGCGCTGTCGCGCGAACCGCTCCCGGACGGCGAGGATGCGGGGATGGTTGTGGCCGTGGTTGAGGACGCCGACCCCGCCGGTGAGGTCGAGGATTCGACGGCCGTCGCGCAACACCAGGTAAGCGCCTTCCGCGTGGTCGACCAATTCCCGGCCGAAGCCGAACGAGGTCATGAGGGCGACCTGGCTCGCGTTGACGTAACGGCGATAGAGGTCGTGCACCTCCCGGGCGGTGAGGCGCTCGCAATCCTCCAGACTGACCAGATTGGGCATGCCGTGGACGCTATCGATTGGTACGGGATGTTCTCTGGATCGACGCTGTACGCAACCTTGACTACGTAAGGCAACGCTTGCCAGTGGACAACGGGGTGGATAACTTGGGTCGCATCAGAGCTGGATCTCCATGCGTCAATGCCTGAGTTGGCGCCGAATTTTCTTCTTGGGGTGCTCAACATGTCACCGACGGTGTCGGTCATCATCCCGGTGCACAACGGTGCCAGAACACTGCGGGCCTGCCTGGAGGCCGTCTACGCGCAGCGACACCCGGTCACCGAGGTGATCGTCGTCGACGACGCCAGCACCGACGGGACCCGGGAGATCGCCGCCGAGTTCCCCTGCCGACTGCTGGTCACCGACCACAACACCGGGCCGGCCGCCACCCGCAACCGGGGAATCCGGGCCAGCGGCGGCGACCTGCTGTTCTTCCTCGACTCCGACTGCGCGCCCGAGCCGGACGCGCTCGGCAACGCCGTCGCCGTCCTGCGTCAGCACGCCGACGTCGCCTGCGTGCACGGGATCTACTCGCTGCGGCCGCTCTTCGACGACGGCCCGGTCGAGGCGTACCGGCTGCTGCACGGCCACCACTGGCGGCTGCGTAACGTCGGCCGGGTCCGGACCACCCTCTTCGCGATCTGTCTCATCCGCCGCGAGGTCTTCGACCGGGTCGGTCTCTTCGACGAGAACCTGCGCGCCTCCGAGGACGTCGAGCTCGGCGACCGGATGGGGGACCGGTACGCGACCGTACTGACCGACACGGTGGTCTGCCGGCACGACGACGACGATCGGCTCGGGCCACTGCTGCGCAAACAGTTCAGCCGCTCCCAGTTGCTGATTCCGGTGGCCCTGGCGGAACGCGGCCCGGCCGGGTTGCGGGCCAACAGTCCCCTGGGACTGCTCGCCGCCGCACTGCTGCCGGCGACCCTGCCGCTGGTCCTGCTCACCCCCGGGCTGCTGCTGGTGCCACTCGGCCTGCTCGGGCTCTTCGTGCTCGCCGACCCGGGCCTGCTGCGGTTCGTGGCCCGGCACCGGGGAGCGGGCTTCGTACCCTTCTTCTACGGGTTGCACCTGCTGGTGCAGTGGGCGGTGGTGGCTGGCGCGGTCGTCGGCGGGGTACGCCACCTGACCGACCGGAACTTCGGCCCGACCCGCCCGGTCGACACCCCGGCGAAGTCATGAACGGCGCACCCGACCCGGACCACACCCCCTGGTCGTACCTCTCCGCCCAACTCCTGCACCACCTCCTCTTCGCGGTACGCGGCCAGCAGTTCCTCCGCAGCCAGGCCGGGCTCGGCGGTCGACGGTGGCCGGTCTTCGGCGTACCGGGGCACAGTGTGGCGCTGACCGTGGACGACGGACCGGATCCGCAGTGGACTCCCCGGGTCCTGGACCTGCTCGGCGACCCGGATCACGGCCACCTTCTTTCTGATCGGCGCCCGGGTCCGGGAACATCCCGACCTGGCCCGGCGGATCCGGGCCGAGGGGCACCGGCTGGGCAACCACTCGATGTGGCATCCGCAGCCGTTCGCCGCGCTCTCCCCGGCCCGGGTACGCGCCGAGATCGTCGAGACCCAGCGGACCGTCGAGGAGGTGACCGGGGTGGTACCCCGGCTGTTCCGCGCCCCGGGCGGCAACTGGTCGCCGAAGGTGCTCCGGGCGACCGGCGACCTCGGCCTGCTGCCGGTCGACTGGACGGTCAACCCCAGCGACTGGCGCAGCCCCGGAACCGACCGGATCACCCGACGGCTGTCCCGCAGCCGAGCGGGTCACGTACTGCTCTGCCACGACGGCGGCGGTGACCGCTCGCAGACCGTCGCCGCCCTGGCGACGGTGCTTCCCCGGCTGCTGGACCGGGGCCTGCGGTTCGTCGTCCCCGGCGGCGACGGCGACTGAGCGGATGACGGGGTCAGCTGTGGAAGGTACGCGAAGCCGGGCAACGCCGCCCGAATGTTCTGGGGGGAAGCGCTATGGCGAACGATGACCTGAAGATCCTGCTGCTCGGCCCGATCCGGGCCACCCGTGGTGACACCGCCCTCTATCTGGGCACGCCGCGGCAACGTGAGGTGCTCGCGGTGCTGGCCCTGCGCAGCGGGCTGGTGTTGTCGGTGCCGCAGATCGTGGACGCGATCTGGAGCGGCCGTCGCCCGGACTCGGTGGAGAACATGGTGCACACCTACATCGGCCGACTGCGCCGGGCCCTCGAACGGCCGCCCGCAGCGCCCGCGCACCCACGCCGGTCCCGACCGCCGGCCCTGCCCCGGGTGCTGCGGTCGACCCGCCCCGGCTACACCCTGGACATTCCGGCCGAGGCGGTCGACAGCATGCTGTTCGAGCGGGACGTGCGGGTGGCCCGGGCCGCCCGCGCCCAGGGTGACCTGCCGCGCGCACTGCACTTCTTCCAGCAGGGGCTGGCCCGCTGGTCCGGTCTGGCCCTGCAGGAGGCGGCCGGCCCGCTGGCCGAGGCGGAACGGATCCGTCTGGCCGAGCTGCGGCAGGACGTGGTCGAGGAGACCACCGGGGTACGACTGCTGCTCGGCGACGTGGAGAACCTGGTCGCCGAACTGCGCTGGATGCTCGCCGCCCAGCCGATGCGGGAACGGCTCTGGGAGCTGCTGCTGATCGTCCTCGGCCAGACCTCCCGCCGGGCCGAGGCGCTCACCGCCTTCGAGGACGCTCGGATGACCCTGACCGAGCGGCTCGGGGTCGAGCCGGGGCACCGGTTGCAGGACCTGCACCGCCGGCTGCTGCGCAGCGAACCGGTCACCGTCTGCCCGTGGTGGGAACGTCGGGTTCCGGTCTGACCGCGCTCGGGACCGGCCCGGTCAGGACGAAGAACGCGCCGGCCGGGCCGTCGTCGAGCCGGACCGGCAGCTCCGCGACGAGCGGCAGCCCACAGCCGCGGATGACCTCGACGAAGGCGGCGGCCCGGGCCACGTCGTAGATCTGCACCACGATCCGGCCCCGGTCGGTGAGCATCGTCGGCAGTCGACGCAGCAGCGCCGCCGACTCGGCCGGGGACAGGTAGTAGATGACCTCGCGGAGCAGGATCGCGTCGTACCGCCGCGCGCTCCGGTAGCTGCGGATGTCGGCGACCTCGAACGAGGTGTTCGGCCGGCCGAGGGCCCGGGCGGTCTCGATCGCCCGCTGGCTGAGGTCGACGCCGTGGTAGTGCCGGTAGCGGCCGGCGTCCAGCGGCAGGTTGGCGCTGGTACCGCAGCCCAGGTCGAGGATCGCCGGCTGCCGGGCCCAGGTCTCGATCAGGGACAGCGGCATCGCGCCGTCGGACATCTCGTCCAGGTACCGCCAGAGCCCGAGGGCGTACTGCACGTTCCACAGGGCCGCGTGCAGCCGGCGGTGGGGACGGATCAGCACCCGGACCGGAAAGCTGGTCAGCCGGGCCACCGTACGGAAGAGCGTGTTCGCCATGACGTCACCGACCTCCTCTGGTCGATCGTGGTTTCACCCGGCCGGGGCCGGGTCGGTTCCGGGACGGCGGGACCGGCGCCGGTGCAGGTACTGCGCCACGGCCAGCCCACCCGCACCGACCAGGACCTCACTGAGCGCGCAGACCAGCCGGCTGGCCAGCACCACCGGGGTGGCGACCGAGGCCGGTAGCACGGTGGCCAGCCCGACCAGCAGCACCGCCTCCCGTACCCCGAGGCCGTCCGGGGCGACCACGACCAGCAGCCCGGCGACGGTGGCGGCGGCGAAGCCGGCGACACAGACCAGGTAGGAGCGGGCCGGCGGCGCCCCGGCGGTGACCGCGAGCAGCCACAGGTGGTGCCCGCTGACCAGCCAGGAGAGCGACTGGGTGGTGATCGCCCGGCGGATCCCGACCCGCGACGCGGTGACCGACGGCGGTGACCGCCGCAGCAGCCGGGCAAGTCCGGCGAGCAGCCGGTTGAGCAACTCGGGTCGGGTGAAGAGGACGACCAGCGGCACCACGGCCAGCCCCAGCCAGCCGGTGGCGCCGCCGAGCAGCGCCGGACCGGCCGCCAGCGCGACAGTCATCCCGGTGAGCGCGACGACCGCCCAGCTGAGCAGGAAGACACCGGCCAGCCGGACCGGCCCGACCTCGATCTCCCGACCCATCCGAAGCAGCACCGGCAGGGCGACGAACCGGCCCGGGACGAACTTGGCCAGGAACCCGACGAAGAAGAGCCGGGCGGCGGTCCACCGGCCGACCGGCGCACCGAGATCGACGAACAGGGCGTACCAGGAGACGACGCCGAGCAGCAGCCCGGTCGCGTTGATCAGCAGGGCGCCGACCAGCACCACGGCGACGTGCGGCGGATCCAGCCGGGCGGTCAGGTCGCGGACCGGCGTCCAGTCCTGGCCCCGGACGAACAGCACCAGCCCGACCGCCAACGCGACCACGAAGACGACCGCGATGACCTGGTTGACCAGCCGCCACCAGTCCCGCCGCGCCGGCCCGGCGGCCGGGACAGGTTCGGCCGACGCTGCCGGCCCGGCGGCCGGGACCGGTTCGGCGGCCGCCCGGGTCGGGCCGGTCACCGGTGGTCTCCCGGGGACGCCGGCTGGGCCTCGGCCGACCGGAGCCGGACGGTCGCCGCCCGAGCCACCCCGACCAGCAGCCCGACGAACTCGGTCAGGTGGGTGAGCCAGCGCAGCACCGTCGCGTACAGCAGGAAGAGCGGCCCCCGGCGACGCAGCGCGAACCACAGCAGCGTCCGGTCGGCGACCAGGAAGACGGCGAACAGGCCGAGCGGCACCGACCACAGCCAACGACCCGCCACGACCAGCGGCAGGGCGCCCACCGCCAGCACGCTGCCGGCCATCCCGACCAGGGACTCCACGTCGATCCGGTGCGGCGGGCGTCGCTCCGCCGCCGGCCGCGGGTTGGCCGGCGGCGCCCACCGGGCCAGCACCACCGCGCCGGCGTAGGTCCGGGCCCGCCGGAACAGTTCCGACAGGTACGGCCACAGCCGGTCCACGTCGTCGTGCCGCCCGACCATCTCGGCGCTCGTCCGGATCGTGTACGACGCCGGCAGGCGGGTGCCGAACTCGACGTCCTCGGCGTCCCGCAGGCCCTCGTCGAAACCGCCGACGGTGTCGAAGACGGCCCGGGGGACCGCGGTCAGCGCGAACATCGTCGTCGAGGTCTCCCCGGCGGCGCGCCGCCGCCAGAAGTGCTCGAAGAGCGTCTTGTACGCCTCGACCGGGCCGTCCGGAAACAACGGGTGCAGGTCGTAGATGCCCTGCACCACCCCGCAGTCGGGATGCTCCCGCAACACCCGCAGCGCGTTGGCGAGGGCGTCCGGGGCCAGCGCGATGTCCGAGTCGACGAAGAACAGCACCTCGCCGGTGGCCCGCGCCGCACCGGCGTTGCGGGCCGCGGAGACTCCCCGGTTGGTGTCGAACGGCACCAGGAGGCAGGGAAATCCGGCCACGATCTCCCGGGACCGGTCGGTGCTGGCGTCGTCGACCACGATCACCTCGACCGGCGTCACGGTCTGCGCGTGGACGGCGGCCAGACACGCGGCCAGCGTCTTCTCCTTGTTGTAGTTCGGCACGATCACCGACACGGGTACGACGGGTACCTCCGGAACCGGCGCGGCGGCGGAACGGGAATCGGTTCTCGGTGGCATCGGTGTCTCCCCGACGGGTCGGTTCGGCGGCCCGGGACGGGCCGTCCCGGGTGGCGGCGGTGCGCCGCGCGCCGCTCGTCGGCGCAGCCGCAGCGGAAGGCCGCCGAGCAGGGCCAGGCCAAGCAGGACGTAGAGGTTGGTGTACCCGAGGTCCCAGACCGGACCCGGCGGGTCGTGCCCGACGGCCCAGCCGGTGCTCAGCACCAGACCGGACCAGAGCAGGCCGGCCAGCACGTACCCCCGCCGGTCGCCGGAGCGCCACGCGCCGACGACGACCAGCACCAGCACCGGCACCCACCAGACCCAGTGGTGGTGCCAGGAGACCGGGGAGACCAGCAGGCCGGTCGTCGCGCAGGCCAGGACACCGAGCAGCTCCTCGCCGGCCCGGGCGCACCGGACGGCCACCGCGATACCCGCCACCGCGACCAGCAGGACCGGCAGCCAGCCGTACCACGGGTCGGTGGAGCCGGAGAGCCGGACCAGGGCGCCGGTGAGCGACTGGTTGAGTACCGTCCGGGGATCCTCGGTGACCCGGGAGGCGTCGAGCAGGGTGCCGCCCCAGAACCGTACCGAGTCCGCCGGCCGCCAGAGAAAACCGAGCGCGACGGTGCCGAGGAAGCCGCCCACCGCCGTCCCGGCCATCCGGAGCCGGCCGGTGGCGACCAGGTACACCACGAAGATGAGCGGGGTCAGCTTGATTCCGGCGGCGACCCCGACCGCCAGCCCCGCCGTGCGTCGACGCGGGCCACCGGTCAGGTCGAACAGCACCGCCACCATCAGGAACAGGCCCACCTGCCCGACCTGCAGATGCCCGGCGACCGGGAACGTCGGCAGCGCGGCGATCCCGGCCAGCAGCGTCGGCACGGTACGTCGCCGTGCCGGCACCCCGGCCGCCCGTAGTGTCACCGCGATCGTGGCGAGCAGGGCGAGCACCGAGCCGAGGGTCCACACCGCCACCGCGACCGGCAGGTCGACGTACCGCAGGGGTTGGAACAGCAGTGCGGCGAACGGTGGATAGGTGAACCCGAGCGCGACCCCGTCGACGCCCCGGAAGGTCACGTCGTACAGCCCGCCGTGCCCGGCCGCCGCGGCGGCCGCCCCGGTCCGGTAGACCGCGAGATCACCCCAGAACCGGCCGGTGACCAGGTGTACGACCAGCGCGGCGGCGGCGACCGACAGGGCGAGGGCGAGGACACCGGTACTCCCGGCCAACCGACCGAACCGGGGTGTTGTCGGAACCGTCACCGTAACCGGCGGCGCCATCACCGGCCTCCCTCCCGTCGCCAGGCGGGCAGACCGTAGCAATCGACCTACCGCTATTTTCTGGACGACGGCTGGATCACCCAGCGTCGCCGACCAGCACCCCCCGGACCTGTTCGGCGATCTCCCGTTCCTCGTCGGTCGGCACCACGGAGACCGTGACCGGGGCGTCGGGCGGGGAGATGACCGGCGCGGAGCCGCGGTTGCGTTCCGGGTCGACGGTGATGCCCAACCCGGTCAGCCCGGCCAGCGCGCCGGCCCGGACGTCGGGGGAGTGCTCACCGACCCCGCCGGTGAAGGTGATCGCGTCGAGCCGGCCGAGCACCGCCAGGTAGGCGCCGACGTACTCGGTGATCCGCCGGCAGTAGACGTCGAAGGCGAGGCCCGCCGCCGGGTCGCCGGCCGCACGGCGGCGCAGTACGGCCCGCATGTCGTTGTCGCCGGCCAACCCGCGCAGCCCACTCCGCTGGTTGAGCAGCTCGTCGATCTCGTCCACCGACAGCCCACCGACCCGGTGCAGGTGGAACAGCACCGCCGGGTCCAGGTCGCCGCTGCGGGTCCCCATCACCAGTCCGGCGAGTGGGGAGAGGCCCATCGAGGTTGCCACGCTGCGCCCACCGGAAACGGCGCAGGCGCTCGCCCCGTTTCCCAGGTGCAGGGTGATCAGGTTCAGCCGTTCCGGCGGCCGGTCCAGCAACTCCGCCGTCCGCCGCGAGACGTACGCGTGCGAGGTGCCGTGGAAGCCGTACCGACGGATCCCCAGCCGGGCCGCCAGCTCGGCGTCGAGCGCGTACGCGCGGGCGGCCGGCGGCATCGTGGCGTGGAACGCGGTGTCGAAGACCGCGACCTGCGGCACGTCCGGCAGCAGTTGCCGGGCCACCGCGATCCCGGTCAGGTTGGCGGGATTGTGCAGCGGCGCCAGCGGTACCAGCCGGTGGATGGCGGCGACCACGGTGTCGTCGAGCAGCGTCGGCGCGGTGAACTCGGTGCCGCCGTGCACCACCCGGTGGCCGACCGCGGCCAGCCCGGTCAGGTCGACCCGGCCGAGGACGTGCCGCAGCGCCGCCGCGTGGTCCGGGGCGTCGCCGCCGGGCTCGCCGATCCGTTCCACCAGCCCCTGGTCCAGCGTTTCGGGGGCGTCGCCGACCAGGCGGTACCCGGCGGTTTCGCCGACCCGGGCGAAGAGCCGGTACTTCAGCGACGAGGAACCGCTGTTCAACACGAGAATCCTCACCGGATGACGTCCTCTCCGACGGCCGGCGCCGGCACCCCGCTGGCCTCCGGCAGTACCCCGGCGGGCCCGTCCGGGTCCGGGGCGGCGGCCGCCTGGACCGCGGTGATGGCGATGGTGTTCACGATGTCCTTCACGGTGGCCCCCCGGGACAGGTCGTTGACCGGCCGGCGCAGCCCCTGCATGATCGGGCCGACCGCCACCGCCCCGGCCGACCGCTGCACCGCCTTGTACGTGTTGTTGCCGGTGTTCAGGTCCGGGAAGACCAGCACCGTGGCGTGCCCGGCGACCGGACTGTCCGGCAGTTTGGTGGCCGCGACCGTCGGGTCGACCGCGGCGTCGTACTGGATCGGACCCTCGACCGGCAGCTCTGGCCGGCGGGCCCGGACCAACGCGGTCGCCTCGGCGACCTTGTCCACGTCCGCGCCGGTGCCGGAGGTGCCGGTGGCGTACGACAGCATCGCCACCCGGGGTTCGATGCCGAACCGGGCGGCGGTGTCGGCGCTGGAGAGCGCGATGTCGGCGAGCTGGGCCGCGTCCGGGTCGGGATTGACCGCGCAGTCGCCGTACGCCAGCACCCGGTCGGCGAGCAGCATGAAGAAGACGCTGGACGCCACCGACACCCCGGGCACGGTCTTGATGATCTCGAACGCCGGCCGGATCGTGGCGGCGGTGGTGTGGGTGGAGCCGGAGACCATGCCGTCGGCGAGCCCGGCGTCCACCATCAGGGTCCCGAAGTAGTTCACGTCCCGGACCAGGTCGTACGCCAGCTCCGGGGTCATCCCCCGGTGCCGGCGGAGCTGGGTGTAGCGGGCCGCGAACCCGTCACGCCAGTCGCTGTGCTCCGGATCGACCAGCCGGGCCCGGCCGAGGTCCACCCCCAGCTCGTGGGCCCGGCGGGTGATCTCCGCGGGGTCGCCGAGCAGGGTCAGGTCGGCGACCCCGCGGCGCAGCACGGTCTCCGCCGCCCGCAGGATCCGGCGTTCCGCCCCCTCCGGCAGTACCAGGTGCCGGCGCCGGGTCCGGGCCCGGTCGATCAGGTCGTTCTCGAACATCAGCGGAGTGACCCGGTGCGACCGGGTCACCTCCAGCCGACGGGAGAGTTCGGCGCCGTCGACGTGCGCCTCGAACGCGCCGAGCGCGGCGTCGACCTTGCGTGGGGTGGTGACCGAGAGTCGGCCCTCGATCCGGCCGACCGCGTTGACCGTGTGGTAACTGTCGGTCTTGGTCACCAGCACGGCCAGCCCGGTACCGAGCCGTTCGATGACCCGTACCGCCCGGGGGTCGGGATGCTCGCCGAGGGTGAGGACCAGCCCGGCGACGTTCACCACCCCGGCGGCGTGCGCCGCGCTCGCCGCGACCAGCAGGTCGGCCCGGTCGCCCGGTGTGATCATCAGACAGCCTTCGGTGAGGTGGTCGAGCAGCACCGGCACGTGGGCGGCGCCCACCACCACGTCCAGCACGTCCCGGTCCAGCGCGGCCGGCCCGCCGGAGAGCACCGTCGCGTCCAGTGCGGCGGCCACCTCCGCCACCGTCGGCGCGGAGACCACCGGCACCTCCGGGATCGCGTACGCCGGCACCGGCAGCCCGGTCGGGGCCGGGGTGCCGGCCGGCACCCGGTTCGCGATCACGGTCAGCACCGTGCCGCCCGCCTCCACGACGTCGTGGTACGCGGTCCGGGCGTCGGCGGCGACCACCTCCGGGCTCCGGTCCAGCCCGTCCACCACCGGCACCACCACACTGCCGAACTCGGTGGCGAGCCGGGCGTGGAAGGCGAGCAGCCGGTCCGGCCCGGTCGACGATCCGTCGGCACCGGCGCTGACGTCCCCGCCGACCACCACCACGGCGGCGCACCGGCGTTCCAGTTCGCGGTAGCGGGCGACGATCCGGCCGATCAGCTCCTCCTGTCGTCCCTCGGCGGCCAGCCCGGCCGCCTCGACGCTGGTCACCCCGTACGAGTCGGGATAGCCGGCGGCGACCGGATACCGGGCGGTGAGCAGGGCCAGCACCGGGTCCTCCCGAGCCTCCGGCACGATCGGCCGGAACATCCCGAGCGGGGCGACCCGCCGGGAGAGCAGCTCGGCCAGGCCGAGTGCGACCGTCGCCTTACCGGCGCCGGGTCCAAGTCCGGCGACGTACACGCTGGGAGCCACGGCTCACCTGACCTTTCGGCTGCACCGGCCGCCACCGGCCGGTCCTCCTATTGTCGGCCCATTCGATCTCCGCCCGCCGAGGTGCCGGCAGGGTCGCCCGCCCGGGTCGGACCGTAAGGGAACGGTAAGGCGCGCCGGGCAGGCTGGACCCACGCAGCCAGCGCACTGTCGAAGGGACCTACCGATGACCGACACCAGCATCGACGACTACCTCCGCACCCTCTCGCCGGAGCACCAGGAGATTGTGGCGGTGCTCCGGGATCTGATGGCGGAGTCCGCTCCCGAGGCACGGGAGGTGATCAGCAGTGGCTCGCTCGCCTGGCGGGGAAACCGGATCGTGGCGATCATCAGCCGGAGCAAGACCCACCTCACCTTCGCCTTTTCCCGAGGGGCCGAGTTCATCGACGGACACGGCCTGCTGGAGGGTGTCGGCAAGACCACCCGGCATGTCAAGATCCGGCGGCGGGAGGCGGTGCGGCCGGAGGCGCTGCGCGAGTACGTCGAGCAGGCGCTGACCCTGGACCGTTCCTGAGCACGACACGCCGGGTCGGGTGGCCGACCCGGCGACGAGGACCGAGGCGGAGATGGCATGTCAGGTGAGGCGGAGATGACATACCGGGTGGAACCGGTCGGCCGGGTCGTCGGCGGCCGGGCCGAGCCGTACGAGGACAACTGGCACGACGAGCAGGCGGTGATCCGGATCGCCGACCACCTGCCCGACGACGCCACCCTCGGCCTGACGGACTTCTCCCACCTCGAGGTGGTGTTCCTCTTCGACCGGATCGATCCGGCCCGGGTCAACCCGGCCGCCCGGCACGTCCGGGGCGAATCCCGCTACCCGGTGGTCGGCATCTTCGCCTCCCGGGGCCCGAACCGGCCCAACCGGCTCGGCGTCTCCCGCTGCCGCCTGCTCAGGGTGGACGGCCGGGACCTGCACGTGGCCGACCTCGACGCCCTGGACGGCACCCCGGTGCTGGACATCAAGCCGTACCTGCGGGAGATCGCCCCGCGTGTCCCGGTCGCCCAGCCCGCCTGGGCCGACGAGTTGATGCGGCAGTACTACTGAACGACGGCGGGCGGTCAGGTCGCCACCAGTCCGTGCTCCCGGAACCGGTCCCGGACCCGCTCCACCTGCTCCGGCGTCGGCGGCTCCGTGTCGGCGAGCGGGAACGGGATGCCGAGTTCGCGGTACTTGCCGGCGCCGAGCCGGTGGAACGGCAGCACGTCGACCCGATCCACCGTGGACAGGCCCGCGACGAGGTCGGCCACTCCGGCCACGTTGGCCGGGTCGTCGGTCAGGCCGGGCACGAGGCACGTACCGGATCCACATCCGGGTGCCGCGGGCCGCCAGCCGGCGGGCGAACCGCACCGTCGGCCCCACGTCGCCGGTCCGGGTCACCCGGCGGTACGTCGCCGGATCCCACGACTTGACGTCCAGCAGCACCAGGTCGGTCGCGTCGAGCAGGTCGTCGCCGGTCGTCGAGGCCGGCCTTGATCGCCTTCCGCTCCTCGATCAGCCGGTCCACGCCGTAGAGCGCCACCCGCCGGTAGTCGCCGATGATCCGGCCCCGGCCGTACGCGTCGGGCAGCCCCGTGATCACGTGCGAGCGCCGCGCGGCGAGCACGTCCGTCGGATAGGCGTCGAAGACGGCGGCGTTGTGGGTCTTGCGGTAGCTGGTGAAGATCCGCTGCACCTCGGGGCCCAGCGGATAGCCGTACGCGGCGAGCCCGTTCTCCACCATCCGCAGCCCGCCGGCCGGCATGATCGCCCGGCGCAGCGGCGCGTCGGTCTGCAGGCCCACGATGAGTTCCCGGTCCCGGTCGATCCAGCCCGGGGGGTGTGAGGTGATCGTCGACGGGGTGTGCGGGTCGACGTCGTAGATGCCGAGCCGTCGCTCCTCGACCATCATCTCCCGCAGCCGTTCCCAGATCGCCAGGGTCCGGGGCGTCGGGCCGGTCAGGAAGGCGGCGTCCCCGTGGTACGGCGTGACGTTGTCCCGCACGAACGTCGCCACGTCGATCCTGTTCCGCCAGGCGGTGCCGTGGAACCCACGCCATTCGGGCCGGGTTGTCGTCGTGCCGGTGGTTGGCGCCATGGCTCCTCCTTCGGTCGCGTTTCCAGCCTCCCGCCGGCGGGAGGCTCGGGGCAGGGCCGAAGGACCCGGCCGCGGGTGCCGTTCGGCGAGGCGGTCGCGGCGTCGCCGACGTGGGCGGCCGTCACCGACACCACGGCCGGGCCGCGCCGGGTCGAGCCGGCGAGCCGGCGGGCGACGGTGACGGCGACCGATTCCGGCGCGGGGCCGACGCCCGGATCGCCGCCGACCACCACCAGGTCGGCGAGGGCACCCGCGTGGCACAACGCGGCGACCGGGTCGCCGAGGACGATCTCCCTGGCGACGACGCGTATCCGGACCGGTCCGGCGGTGGCGGCCTCGATCGCGGTGCGCTGCATCCGGTCCAGTCGTTCCCGGGCCCGGGCCAGGTGGCCGGTGGCCCGGTCCCGGTCCCGGTCGGCGTCCGGCCAGGCGGTCACCACCAGCAGCCCGGCGCCGTGCCGGGCCGCGACCCGGGCCGCCCAGGCGAGGGCGGCCCGCGCCGACGCCGAACCGTCCAGTCCGACCGCGATCCGCTGCCGGGCCATCGTTCCTCCACAAGGTCGGGCGGGTACGTCCGGTACGGCGTCGCCGTGCCGGACGTACCCGGTGGTTCAGTGGCGATCCAGCCGGGCCAGTTGGCCGCGGAGCCGGTGGTCCTGCATCAGGTCCACCGCCTCCACCAGCGTCGGCGCCTCGGCCCGGGCGTGTACGTCTGTGCCGTTGACGTCGACGTGCACCCGGGCGCTCGCGGTGTGTGGTGCGCTGCGCGGTGCCGACCGGACCGGGTCAGCCGACCTGCGCCGGATCGGTGTCCGACGGCATCTCCCGGACGACCGCGACGGGGCAGCGGCTGTGGTGCAGCACCTGCTGGCTGACCGAGCCGAGCAGCAGGCCCCGGAAACCGCCACGTCCCCGGGATCCGACGACCACCAGGTCCGCGGCGCGGCTGGCGTTGACCAGGGCCCGGCTCGGCGCGTCGGCGACCACCTCGGCGACCACCTCCACCTGGGGGTACTTCTGTCGCCAGTCGACCAGCAGGTCGTCGAGGGCGGCCCGTTCGGCGGCGGTGATCTCGGCCGGGTTGTAGTTGAACGGGATGTACTGCGGCGGTGGCGGGGTCCAGGCGCGGATCACCCGGAGTCGGACGTCCCGCTCGACGGCCCGGTCGAAGGCGTAGCCGAGAGCCAGCAGCGAACAGGGCGAGCCGTCGATTCCGACCACCACGTCGGTCCGGGGATCCGCCGGATCCGTCATCGCCTCGCGGACCACCACCACCGGGCAGTGGGCGTGCGCCGAGACGGCGACGCTGGTCGAGCCGAGCAGCAGGTCGGTGAAACCGCCGTGGCCACGGTTGCCGAGCACCAGCAGGGCGGCCTGGCGGGAGCGTTCGGTGAGCGCGACGGACGCCGGCCCGTCGAGCAGCACCCCGGTGACGATCATTCCGGGGTGGGCCTCCGCCGCCTCCACCGCCGCGGTCTGGACCAGCACCTCGGCGTCCCGCCGGGCGGTCCGGTCAGGCCAGGTGGCGACCTCGGGGGACACCGCCGCGGCGACCGCGAACCATTCGAAGGCGTACGCCAGCAGCAGCGGACGCCGGGTACGGGCGGCCTCGTCGAGTGCCCAGTCGAGTGCGGTCCGGGCGGACGGCGAGCCGTCGTAGCCGACGACGATCGGTCGGGTGGTCATCAGAGTCTCCTTCGCGCGTCGGGCTTCGGACGCCTCCAGGTAACGTCTGACCCGGCCTGTCCGGACAGGGCCTTCCGGCCCGGAGGCTCGCGCCACAGGTCCTCCGACCCGGGTGCCGACCGGCCCTGCCGCCGGGACCGGCGTCGGCCATACCGTCGGACCAGGGGCGCGACGAGGATCTGCTGCACAAGGTGGAGTTGCTCGGCCAGCCCGGCGAGCAGCACCCGTTCCGGCGACTGGCCCGGCGTACCGGCCGGCGTAAGGGTGCGGCGGGCGCGGCGGCGGAGCTGATGACAGCGCCGGCGGTGGCCACCACCTCGGGCACCACCCTGGCCGCCGCCGCCGAACTGATGGAGCGTGAGCAGGTCAGGCGATTGCCGGTGATCGACGGACTCGGCCGGGTCGTCGGCATCGTGACCCGTGGCGACCTGCTGAAGGTCTTTCTGCGCCCGGACGCCGACATCCGGCACGACGTGGTGCACGGGGTGCTGCGCCGCGTGCTCGCGGTGGAGCCGG
Organism: Plantactinospora sp. B24E8; assembly: GCF_039871735.1. Lineage (NCBI taxonomy): Bacteria > Bacillati > Actinomycetota > Actinomycetes > Micromonosporales > Micromonosporaceae > Plantactinospora > Plantactinospora sp. B24E8. Next base: position 15,963 of record NZ_JBDPMH010000048.1, on the reverse strand, counting down.
CCCAGGTCGGGGTCGAGGTACGCGACGGTGTGGTCACCCTGACCGGCCGGTTGGATCGGCGCAGTTCGGTAGAGATCGCCGGGCGGCTGGCCGCCCGGGTCGGCGGCGTCGTCGAGGTGCACAACGACCTGGGCTACGACTTCGACGACCAGGACCTGCCCGACGCCCGGCCGTGGCCGAGCCAGCCGATCGGCGTGGCCTGAAACGGCGTGTCGGATGCGCGGGGCGCGCCGGCCGCAGGCCCGGGCGGGAGGGCCCCGGCCGGCGCGGCTTCCGGCGGCGACAGCCCGGCCGGCACGTGACCTCCGGTGCCGTTTCACCGTTTGACCCATGACTCCCGCGCACGTCACCCACCGACCGGAGGGCCGATCATGACCAGCACGTCACCCCCCGGCGTTGTCGTCGGGGTCGACGGCTCGGCGGAGAGTCTGCGTGCCCTGGACTGGGCCGCCGAGGAGGCCCGGCTGCGCGGCCGGCCGCTACGGGTCGTGCACGCGTTCATCTGGCCGATGCTGCACGTCCCGTTGGGTCCGGCGCCGATGGCCCCGCCCGACGCCGGCCTGCGTCAGCAGGCCGAGCGGATTCTCGACGGTGCCGCCGACCGGGCCCGTCGGGTCGCGCCCGGCCTGGCGGTCTCCACCGAACTGCCGGAAGGCGCGCCGGCGCCGGCGCTGATCGAGGCGTCTCACGGCGCCGAACTCGTGGTCGTCGGCAGTCGTGGCCTCGGCGGCTTCGCCGGCCTGCTGCTCGGGTCGGTCGGTGTCCAGGTCACCGCCCACGCCGCCGGCCCGGTTGTGGTCGTCCGGGGTGAGGCCCACGAGTCGTCCGCCGCCGTCGTCGTCCCCGGCGAGGTGCTGGTCGGCGTGGACGGCTCCGAGCTGTCGGCGCTCGCGGTCGGGTTCGCCTTCGAGTACGCCCACCGGCACGCGCTCGGAGTCGCGGCGGTGCATGTCGCCCGCCCGGGACGGCCGGGTGGCGGGAACGGCCGGGCCGCGTCCGGCCCGGCCGGCGGCGATCCGGCCGCGTCCGAGGCCCGGCTGTTGACCGACGCGCTCGCCGGATGGAGCGAGAAGTATCCGAACGTGTTGACCCGCAGTGCGACCGTCTCGGGACGGCCGGCCGAGGTACTGGTCCAGCAGGCGGCCGGCGCCGAACTCGTGGTGGTCGGCGCCCGAGGCCGGGGTGGCTTCGCCGGCCTGCTGCTGGGCTCGGTCAGCCAGGCCGTCCTGCAGCACGCGCCGACTCCGGTCGCCGTCGTCCGGGCGTCGTGAGCCCTCGCGCCAGCGGACACACACCCGGCCGAGGTCGGCTACCGTAAATGCGGGCCAGTGCTCTGCCCTTCAGGGCGGGAGTGGAGGCCCGCGCGGGAGGGCCGCCCAAGAGGATGTCAAGGCAGGGGTGGCCAGGCGTTCGCCAGCAGCTGCCGGAAGTGCGCCGGGAACCACTGTCCGGACGGCGGGGCGTTGCCGAGCGCGCCGGTGCGGACGTACGGCGCGGCGGACGGCCGGTACCACGGGTCGCACATCGGCTCGTACGGCCGGTTGGCGCCGAGCACGTCGCTGGCACCGTCGGACTCACCGGGCGGCTTCGCCCAGACGTACGCGTCGATGCCGGCGGCCGGGGCGGCGACCGGGCGGGCCCCGATTCCGGCGCCGGTCTGGTTGCACCAGTTGCCGTCCCAGCCGCGCCGGTCGGTCCGGCTGGTCTCGACGTACTCCTCGACGGTGGTCCGGGGGCCGGGGCCGGTGGGTCGGCCGGCGCCGCCCCAGCCGTTGCGGGAGGTGTCGACCAGGAAGCCGATGCCGTTCGGGAACCCGGCGCCGACCAGGTACGGGCGCAGTTGCTGCGCGTACGGCAGTTCGTCGACGAAGGCCTTGCCGTCGACCCACCGCGTCCCGGTCACCGGTTCCCCGTTGACCACGTCGCCGACCTGGAAGAACGGCTCGGTCAGCGGCGCGTAGCCGGCGGTGTTGACGACGAAGCCGTGCACGTTCGCGAGGGTGCCGCCGCCGGCGCGGGCGGCGGCGGAGTAGAGCGGGGCGATCGGGGCCAGGTCGGCCGGTCGACCGAGCTTCCCGTGCTCCCCGAGGTCGAGGTACGGGTAGACGTTGGCGATCGGGCCGAGCCGGGCCAGGGCGTACCCGATCCCGTTCAGGTAGCTGCCGGCGGCCCGGACTTCGTCGCAACCGGCGGTCGCGGCGGGCCGGGGCGAGGTGTGGGTGATCAGGTTGGGCAGCGAGTTCGGTTCGACGACAACCACGATCCGCAGGCCTGCGTAGGCCGGGTCGGCGAGGATCTCGGCGATCGGGTCGACGAATTCGGTCCGGTACCGGTCGAGTTCGGCCACGGTCAGCTCGCCCTGGCTGACCCGGCGGTCGCAGTCCCGGCCGGGCAGGTTGTAGAGGACGAGTTGGACGAGGTCGGCATCCTGCCCGAGGGCCGCACCGAGGTGGGCCCGTAGTCCCATGGTCGCGCCGGTGCCGTCGATCGCGGTGATCCGGTCCAGCCAGACCGCGGTGGGCTGGTGTGCGACCGCGGCGCCGAGCGGCTCGGTGGCGGCGCGTGCCGACCACTCCGGGTTCACGTACACCCTGGCTCCGAGGTAGGGGTTGTCCAGCCGGACCGACGTCGGGGCGGCGGCCCGGGCGGGCCCGGCGACCGTGGTGGTGACGAGTGCCAGGACCGCCAGGGCGGTCAGCGGGCGGCGCGGCCGGAACCGCCGGAACAGTCGCGGCGGCCGGGGGCGGGGCAGTGGCGGGGCCATCGGGACACCTCCGTGCAGCACATCAACGATTGTCGATGTCCCATGCTACCTTCGCCGCGCCCCCGGACGCCGGCCCGATGTCACTGGTCCCGGCTGTCCTCCCGGTCCCGGCGTACCGTCGCCCGGCGGCCCTTGATGGTGCTCTGCCGCAGCTTCGCGATCACCTCGGCCGCGGCCGCGTTCGGAACCTCGACCAGGGAGAACCGGTCCGCGATCTCGATCGCCCCGATCTCCCGGCCACTGACCTGGGTCTCGCCGGTGATCGCGCCGACCAGGTCCTGCGGTCGGATCCCGGCCCGTCGGCCCACCCCGATGAAGAGACAGGTCATGCCGCCGGGCCGGGGACGGCCGCCACGCCGGTCGTCCCGCCCGCCGTCGCGTCCGCCGTCCCGGCGGCCCCGGCCGTCCCGCTCGACACGGAATCCGACCTGCGGGATGTCCTCCTCGTCGACGCTGCCGCCGGTGGTCTCGTGGGCCAGTTTCACCGCCGCGAGCGCCACCTCCATCACGTCGAACTCGTCGGTGAGGGTCTCCACGATCACCCGGTACGGGTCGAGGTCGTCCTCCAGCAGGCTCTCGTGCAGCGCGGCCCGGGTCATCTCCAGCCGGCGGGTCCGCAGGTCCGCCACGGTCGGGACCTTGTCGATCGAGATGCGTTGCCCGGTGGTCCGCTCGATGGTCTTCAGCATCCGGTGTTCCCGGGGTTCGGCCAGGGTGATCGCCACCCCCTGCCGGCCGGCCCGGCCGACCCGGCCGATTCGGTGCACGTACGACTCCGGTGCCGACGGCACGTCGTAGTTGACCACGTGGGTGAGCTGCTCGATGTCCAGCCCCCGGGCGGCCACGTCGGTCGCCACCAGCAGGTCCGCCGTACCGGCCCGCAGCCGCCCCATCACCCGGTCCCGCTGCTCCTGCGTCATGCCACCGTGCAGCGCCTCGGCCCGGTAGCCGCGACCGTTCATCGTCTCGGTGAGCCGGTCGACCTCCTCCCGGCTGCGACAGAAGACGATCGCCGCGGTCGGTGACTCGACGTCGAGGACCCGGCCGAGTGCGGCCGCCTTGTGGGCGCGGGCGACGACGTACGCGATCTGCCGGACCAGCGGGCCGGCGCCGGACGGGGCCGGCTGCCGGGCGATCTCGATCCGCACCGGCTCGCGCAGGTGCTGTCGGGCCAGCCCGTCGATCCGGCTGGGCATGGTGGCCGAGAAGAGCACCGTCTGCCGCTGCTCCGGTACGTGCTGCAGGATCGCCTCGATGTCCTCGGCGAAGCCCATGTCGAGCATCTCGTCCGCCTCGTCCAGCACCACGGTGGCGAGCCGGCCGAGTCGCAACGTGCCCCGGGCGATGTGGTCCAGCGCCCGGCCCGGGGTCGCCACCACCACGTCGACCCCGCCGTCGAGGACCCGCAGTTGCCGGGCGATCGGCTGCCCACCGTAGATCGGCAGCACCCGGATCCCCAGGTCCCGGCCGTAGCGGTGGATCGCCTCGGAAACCTGTACGGCCAGTTCGCGGGTCGGCACCAGGATCAGCGCCACCGGATCTCCGGAGCGGTCCGCCGGCATCCGCTGCAGTAGCGGCAGCGCGAACGCGGCCGTCTTGCCGGTTCCGGTGGCCGCCTGCCCGAGCAGGTCGCGCCCGGCGAGCAGCGGTGGGATCGCCTCCCGCTGGATCGCCGTCGGCTCCTCGTAGCCCAGCGCGCTCAGCGCCTCCAGCAGTTCGGTCCGCAGGCCGAGGTCGGCGAAGGTGACGGGGCCGTCGTCGGCGTCGTTCGGGCTCGGGTCGACCGGTGGGGCGGCTGGTGCGTTGTCGGAACTCATGCCCTCAAGCTTTTCACCACACCGGACCGGCGCATGCGGCGACCGGCGACCGGAGGCGGATGACCGTTCTGGGGCGGCAGGATGTTGACTTACCACAGAAACGGGCGTAAACAGAAGGCAAGCAAAAACGATCGGGCAGGAGAACGCAGATGTACGCCGAGGAACGTCAGCAGGAGATCCTGCGCCGGGCCCGGGAGGCGGGCCGGGTCGACGTCATGGCGCTGGCCGACAGCCTCCACGTCACCGCGGAGACGATCCGCCGCGACCTGACCGTGCTGGAACGGGCCGGCGTGCTGCGCCGGGTGCACGGCGGCGCGATCCCGGTGGAACGGATCGGGTTCGAGCCGGCGCTCGCCGCCCGGGACGCCGTACTCGTCGACGAGAAGGAACGGATCGCCAAGGCGGCCCTGGCCGAACTGCCGGCGGAGGGAGCGGTCATCCTCGACGCCGGCACCACCACCGCCCGGCTCGCCCAGCTGCTGCCCGCCGACCGGGAACTGACCGTGGTGGTCAACTCCCCGGTCCTCGCCGCCGGGCTGGGGCTCAAGCCCAACCTCACCGTGCTGCTCCTCGGCGGCCGGGTACGCGGCAAGACCCTGGCCACCGTGGACGACTGGGCACTGCGCCCCCTCGCCGGGCTCTACGTCGACGTCGCCTTCATGGGCACCAACGGGTGCTCGATCGAGCGCGGGATGACCACCCCGGACCCGGCCGAGGCGGCGGTCAAACGGGCGATGATCGGGGCGGCCCGCCGGGTGGTGCTGCTCGCCGACCACACGAAGATCGGCAACGACTACCTGGCCCGGTTCGGTTCCCTCGACGACCTCGACCTGCTGATCACCGACAGCGGCCTGGACCAGGAACTCGCCGAGGACGTCGAGGCGACCGGCGTACGGGTGGTCCGCGCATGATCCTCACCGTCACCCTCAACCCCAGCCTCGACCGGGCGATGGAGATCGGGGCGCTGACCCGGGGTGCGGTCATCCGGGCCACCTCCACCCACCTCGACCCGGGCGGCAAGGGCGTCAACGTCTCCCGGGCACTGCTGGCCAACGGCGTACCGTCCCGCGCCGTGCTGCCCGTCGGCGGTGCCGAGGGCGCCCAGCTCGTCCACCTGCTGCGGGCCGAGGACGTTGACCTGATCGGGGTGCCGATCGCCGGTCGTACCCGGTCGAACATCACCCTCGCCGAGCCGGACGGCACGGTGACCAAGGTCAACGAGTCGGGTCCGGTGCTCACCGGGGCCGAGTTCGCCGCGGTCACCAAGGCGGTACTGGCCGTGGCCGACTCGGCCGACTGGGTGGTGGCCTGCGGCAGCGTGCCACCGGGCCTGCCGGTGTCGGCGTTCGGCGCACTCTGCGCCCGCCTCGTCGCCGCCGGGGTACGGCTCGCCGTCGACACCAGCGGGCCGGCCCTGCGGGCCGCCGCCGAGGCGGGCGTGGCACTGGTCAAACCCAACCGGGAGGAACTCGCGGAGGCGGTCGGCACCCCGCTGGACTCGCTCGGCGACGTGGTCGACGCCGCCGCCCGACTGCGGGACTGGGGCGCCGGCGCGGTGCTGGCCAGCCTCGGCGCCGACGGCGCGGTGCTGGTCGACGCCGACGGCGTGGTGGTCGGCGAGTCGCCGGTCGCCCAGCCGAAGAGCACCGTGGGAGCCGGCGACGCCCTGCTGGCCGGCTTCCTGGCCGCCGGCGCCCGGGGAGCTGCCGCCCTCGCCGAGGGTCTCGCCTGGGGCGCGGCGGCGGTCAGCCTCCCCGGCAGTCGGATGCCCGGGCCGGCCGACCTGGACCGAGACACCGTCCGACTGCACCCCCGACCGGACCTGGTCCGACCGCTGCTGCCGCAGGGCTGACCGGCCATGTCCGCCACCGATTCCCGTCCCACTCCCACGTTCGAGAGCGCCGCCGCGACGCACGGACAGACCGACGACCCCCACCGCGTTCGGTAACGCGGGTCATCCCTCGCGAAGGAGTCCCCCCATGGCCGTGTCATACACACCGGAGGTCCAGGGCACCGGCTTCAAGGCCCAGGTCCAGCGGATCGGCGGGCACCTGGCCGGAATGGTCATGCCCAACATCGGCGCGTTCATCGCCTGGGGCCTGATCACCGCGCTGTTCATCCCCACCGGCTGGCTGCCGAACAAGCACCTGGCCGCACTCGTCGACCCGATGATCTTCAGCCTGCTGCCGATCCTGATCGGCTACACCGGCGGCCGGATCGTGCACGGCCAACGCGGCGCCGTCGTCGGCGCGGTGGCCACGGTCGGCATCATCGTCGGCGCCGACATCCCGATGTTCCTCGGCGCCATGGCCATCGGCCCACTGACGGCGTACCTGCTCAAACTCTTCGACAACCTGGTCCAGGACCGGATCCGACCCGGCTTCGAGATGCTTGTCGACAACTTCTCCGCCGGGATCATCGGCGGTGGCATGGCCCTGGTCGGCGTCTGGGTGGTCGGCCCGGTGGTCGGCCGGCTCAGCGACTGGGCGGGCAGCGGGGTGGACTGGCTGATCGGGCACAACCTGCTGCCGGTCGCCTCGGTGCTGGTCGAGCCGGCCAAGGTGCTGTTCCTGAACAACGCGATCAACCACGGCGTCCTGTCGCCGCTGGCGGTCGCCCAGGCGCAGGAGACCGGCCGGTCCGTCCTGTTCATGATCGAGTCGAATCCGGGACCTGGCCTCGGCCTGCTGCTCGCGTTCCTCCTCTTCGGACCACGGTCGCTGCGGCCGAGTGTGCCGGCCGCCGGCGTCATCCACTTCCTCGGCGGCATCCACGAGATCTACTTCCCGTACGTGCTGATGAAGCCGCGGCTGATCCTGGCGATGATCGCCGGCGGCGCCGCGGGCGTCGGCACCTTCATGGTCACCGGGGCCGGACTGGTCGCCACCCCGTCGCCCGGCAGCATCTTCGCCTACGTGGCGGTCACCCCGAGAGGTGGCTGGTTCGGCATGGCGCTCGGGATCCTGATCGCCACCGGGGTGTCGTTCGTGGTCGCCGCCGCGCTGCTCGGCTTCGGCCGGCGCAACGGCGACCGGGCCGAAGCCGTCGTCGCGGCCGGGTCGACGGACAGCCCGGACGGCACGGCCGTTGTCGCCCACGCCCCGTCGGCGGACGGCGTCCCGGCGGCCCCGGCCGCAGCGGAGCCGGACGCGTCAGCCGGTGCCGGACCACGCTCCGGCACGTCGGCCGGGGTCGATCGCTGACCGGCCGACCAGTCCACCCGACCAACCAGAAAGGGACCACCATGGGCAGCATCAACGGTAGGGACATCCACAAGGTCGTGGTCGCCTGCGACGCCGGAATGGGCAGCAGTGTCATGCTCGCCAGCCAACTCCGCCGGCAGCTCAAGAAGTTCTCGGTCACCGTGGAACACACCCCGGTCAACTCCATCCCGGCCGACGCCGACGTAGTGATCACCCACAGCGGACTCGCCGAACGGGCCAGGGCCTCTGCGCCGGACAAGGTCGTCGTACCGTTCCAGGTCTTCCTCGGCGACCCGGCGGTGACCGCGGTGGTCCGGGCGATCGAGAAGGGCGACGAGGTCCGTGGTTGACGCCGACCTGCTCGACCGGCGGGCGATCCGACTGACCGAGACCGCCGCCGACCGGGACACCGCCATCCGACGCTGCGGAGAGGTGCTGGCCGAGACCGGCGCGGTCGACCCGGCGTACGTCGCCGCGATGCTCGCCCGGGAGCGTTCCGTCTCGACGTACGTCGGCGAGGGGGTGGCCATCCCACACGGCACCCTCGCCGGCAAGGAGCTGGTGCACCGGGACGCGCTCGCGGTGCTCCGGTTTCCCGTCCCGGTGGACTGGGGCGGCCAGCCCGTCACCGTCTGCGTGGCGATCGCGGCCCGGGGCGACGGACACGTCGAACTGCTGGCCGCCCTCGCCGAGATCCTGCTCGACCCCGACCGGGCCCGCGCGCTGCGCGAGGCCACCGACCCCGACGAGGTGCTGACGCTGCTCGCGTCGGCGCGGGAGGACAGCACAGCATGAAGGCCGTTCGATTCCACGCCCCCGCCGACGTCCGCATCGAGGACGTCCCGGAGCCGACCCCGGGCCCGGGTGACGTCAAGATCCGGGTACGCAACTGCTCGACCTGCGGCACCGACGTCAAGATCTCCAAGTTCGGGCACCACCACATCCGGCCGCCCCGGGTGATGGGCCACGAGATCGCCGGCGAGGTGGTGCAGACCGGCGCCGAGGTGACCGGCTGGGCACCGGGAGACCGGGTGCAGGTGATCGCCGCGATCCCGTGCGGCACCTGCGCCGAGTGCACGCGTGGCCGGCTGACCGTCTGCCCCAACCAGGAGTCGATGGGTTACCACTACGAGGGCGGGTTCGCGCAGTACCTGGTCGTACCGGCGAAGGTGCTGGCGGTCGACGGACTGAACCGGATCCCGGACGGCGTCGGGTACGCCGAGGCGTCGGTGGCCGAGCCGCTCGCCTGTGTCCTCAACGGGCAGGAACTGGCCCGGGTCGGCACCGGCGACGACGTCGTGGTGGTCGGCTCCGGACCGATCGGCTGCCTGCACGTCCGGCTGGCCCGGGCCCGCGGCGCCGCGCGGGTCTTCCTGGTCGAACTGAACCGGGAACGGCTGGAGATGGCCGCCGCGCTGGTGCACCCGGACGCGGCGATCTGCGCCGCCGAGGTCGACCCGGTCGACGAGATCCTCAAGCTCACCGACGGACGCGGCGCCGACGTGATCATCACGGCGGCGGCCTCGGGAGCGGCCCAGGAGCAGGCCGTGCAGATGGCCGCCCGGCAGGGCCGGATCAGCTTCTTCGGCGGGCTGCCGAAGGACAACCCGGTCGTCTCCGTCGACTCGAACCTGGTGCACTACCGCGAACTGACCATCGTCGGCGCCAACGGCTCCAGCCCCGCGCACAACGCCGAGGCGCTCCGGCTGGTCGCCACCGGCGCGGTGCCGGTCGCCGACCTGATCACCCACCGGCTTCCGCTGGACCAGGCGATCGACGCCTTCGGCGTGGTCGCCCGGGGCGAGGCCATCAAGGTCACCATCGAGCCCTGAAAGGGGGCACCATGGCTACCCGTACGGTCACCATCGGTTCCGCCAGCGGTCTGCACGCCCGGCCGGCGGCGCTGTTCGTCGCGGCCGCCGCCGCGGCCCCGGTCCCGGTGACCATCCGGACCGGCGACAAGCGACCGGTGCCGGCGCACAGCATGCTCTCGGTCCTCTCCCTCGGCGCCCGGCGGGGCACCGAGGTGGTCATCGAGGCCGAGGGCCAGGGCGCCGAGGTCGCCCTGGACACCCTCGCCGACCTGCTGGCCCGAGACCTGGACGCCGAGGAGCCCGCCGATGCCTGACCCGGCCGCGCCGCCCCTGAGCCCGGCCGAGCCGGCCATCGATCCGGCCGCGCCGCCCCTGGCCGAGCCGGCCATCGATCCGACCATCGATCCGGCCATCGGTCCGGCCGGTCCGGTATCCGATCCGGCGGTCCCGGGATCGTTGCGGGGGATCGGGGTCAGTCCGGGGTTGGCCGGCGGCCCGGTGCTCCGGGTCGCCGAGGTGCCGGCGCTGCCCGAACCGACGCCGGTGACCGAGCCGGCCGTCGAGGCCGACCGGGCGGTGGCGGCCCTGGCCGAGGTGGTCGCCGAGCTGACCCGCCGGGCCGACCGGGCCACCGAGCGAACCCTGGTCGACGTGCTCCGGGCCCAGGCCATGATGGCCGACGACCCGGTGCTCCGGGACACCGTCCGGGACCAGGTCGGTGCCGGGCTGGACGCCCCGCACGCCGTCGACGCGGCCTTCGCCGGCCACCGTACGGCGTTCGAGGCGGCCGGCGGCTATCTGGCCGAGCGGGTCGCCGACCTCGACGACCTGCGCAACCGGACGGTCGCGGTCTGCCTCGGCCGACCGATGCCCGGGGTACCGTCCCCCGGACACCGGTACGTACTCACTGCCCGGGACCTGGCTCCGGCCGACACCGTCGACCTCGACCCGGAGCAGGTCGCCGCACTGGTGACCGAGGAGGGCGGGCCGACCAGCCACACCGCGATCCTGGCCCGGGCGCTCGGGCTGCCGGCGGTGGTCGCCTGTCCGGCCGTACGGGAGCTGTCGGAGGGGACGGTCGTGCTGGTCGACGGCGGCACCGGCGTGGTCCGGGTCGGCGTCGACCCGGCGGAGGTGACCGCCGCCGAAACGGCCGACCGGGCGCGTCTCGCCGAGGCGGTCGAGGTCACCGGCCCGGGGCGTACCGCGGACGGGCGTCCGGTCGCCCTGCTCGGCAACATCGGCTCGGCCCGGGACCTGGCCGCCGTCGCCGGGGCGGAGGGGATCGGGCTGTTCCGCACCGAACTGCTCTTCCTCGACCGGAGCCGGGAACCGGGGCTGGCTGAGCAGGCCGAGGCGTACCGGCGGGTCTTCGCCGAGCTGCCCGGGCGGCGGGTGGTGATCCGTACCCTCGACGCGGGCGCGGACAAGCCGCTGTCGTTCCTGAACCAGCCGGACGAGCCCAATCCGGCGCTCGGCGTACGCGGGTTGCGGCTGGCCCGGCAACGGCCCGAACTGCTGCGTACCCAGCTGGCCGCGATCGCCGAGGCGGCGCGGCGGACCGGGGCGGAGGTCTCGGTGATGGCGCCGATGGTCGCCACCCGGGCCGAGGCGGCCGAGTTCGCCGCCGCGGTGTACGCCGCCGGGCTGCCCCGGGCCGGGGTGATGATCGAGGTGCCGGCCGCCGCGCTACGCGCCGGGCAGCTGTTGGAGGAGGTCGACTTCCTCAGCATCGGCACCAACGACCTGAGCCAGTACACCTTCGCGGCGGACCGGCAGAGCGGGGTCCTGGCCGACCTGCTCGATCCGTGGCAGCCGGCGCTGCTCCGGCTGATCGCCGAGGTCGGCGCGGCCGGCCGGGCGGCGGGCAAGCCGGTCGGGGTCTGCGGTGAGGCAGCGGCCGACCCGCTGCTGGCTCCGGTGCTGGTCGGGCTCGGGGTCACCAGCCTGTCGATGTCGGGTCGGGCACTGCCCCGGGTCCGTGCCGCGCTCGCGCAGCGGTCGTACCCGGACTGCGAACGGCTGGCCCGGCTGGCGTTGTACGCCGACGATCCGGTACGGGCCCGCGAGGCGGTCGCCTGAGCTGTCCGGGCGGTCGCCTGCCAGGTTCGGGCGGGTTGTACGCCGGGTCCCGGCGGGTTGTGCACCGGCCGGGCGGATCGCCGGCCAGGTGTGCCGGCGATCCGCCCGGGGTACCGCCGAACCGTGCGACAACGGAGTGACGATGCGGCTGCGGCGGGCTGACCCGGCGGCCCCGGGCCACCGGCGGCGGCGACACGGCCGGGGATTCACCTTCCTGGACCGGCGCGGACGACGGCTCACCGATCCGGCCGAACTGGACCGGCTCCGGGAACTGCCGATTCCCCCGGCCTGGCGGGATGTCTGGATCTGCCCGGACCCGCGCGGCCACATCCAGGCGACCGGGGTCGACGAGGCGGGTCGGCGGCAGTACCTCTACCACCCGGTCTGGCGGGCCCGACGGGACCGGGAGAAGTTCGCCCACGTGCTGGAGGTCGCGACGCACCTCGACGACCTCCGCAAGCACGTGGAGAGCGATCTGCGCGGCCGGGGTCTGACCCGGACCCGGGTGCTGGCCACCATCGTCCAACTGCTGGACCTCGGCATGTTCCGGATCGGCGGCGACCGGTACGCGAGCGGCGAGGCGCCGACGTTCGGGGTGGCCACCCTGCGACCCGAGCATGCCCGTGGTGGCGGCGGCTGTGTCGTGCTGGAGTTCCCGGCGAAGGGCGGTGTCGCCCAGCATCGCCGGATCACCGACCCGGAGGTCTGCCGGGTGCTGCGTGAGCTGCGACGGCGGCACCGGGGACGGGACCGGCTGTTCGCCTACTGGCAGGGCCGCCGGTGGCACGACGTACGGGCCGAGGAGGTGAACGACTACCTGCGGGAGGCGAGCGGCGGTGAGATGACGGCGAAGGACTTCCGTACCTGGCACGCCACCGTGTTGGCCGCGACCCGGCTCGCCGCCGCCGGCCCGGCGTCCTCGGGTACCCGTCGGCGACGGGTGGTGGCGGCGGTGATGCGGGAGGTGGCGGAGCTGCTCGGCAACACGCCGGCGGTGGCCCGGGCCTCGTACGTCGATCCGCGTCTGCTCGACCTCTACCACGACGGGCGGCTGACTCCGCTCGCCGACGTGCCGCCCGGGCCGGCGGCCGAGCGCGCCGTCCGGGACCTGCTGGCCGACTGATCCGCGACCGGGTCGTCCGTGCTCCGCCCAGCCGGCTGACGGTCACCTGTCCTGCTCGCCGGCTTCCGCTCGCCGGCCGCCGGGTGCGTCCGGCCGGCGTTCCCGGGCGTTCCCCGGCCGGCGTTCCCGGGGCCACCGGCGTTCCCGGGCGTTCTTCGGCCGGCGTGCCCGGGGCGTTTGTCCGGGGCAGACCTCGGGTACCGGCGGGAAATGAACTCTTTCGACGATATGCCCCAACCGTCACCTCAGGAACAGCCTTATCCGGGCGAGTCGGACGAGATGGCGCCGAGCCCCCGGGACCGGATGGCCGACTACACCGGCCGGGACCTGCTGCGTGGTCGTCGCGCGCTGGTGACCGGCGGCGACTCCGGGATCGGCCGGGCGGTGGCGGTCGCCTTCGCCAAGGAGGGCGCCGACGTGGCGATCGCCTATCTGACCGAACACGAGGACGCCCGGGAGACCGCGAAGCTGGTGGAGGCGGCCGGTCGTCGCTGCGTACTGCTTCCCGGCGACCTGGCCCGGGCGGAGCACTGCCGGGAGGTCGTCACGCAGACCGTGGCGGAGCTGGGTGGCCTGGACCTGCTGGTGAACAACGTCGCCTACCAGCAGACCGCGGACTCGCTGACCGAGATCTCCGAGGAGCAGTGGCAGCACACCTTCGCGGTGAACATCCACAGCTACTACCGGGTGACCAAGGCCGCCCTCGACCACCTGCCGGAGAACTCGGCGATCATCAACACCGCCTCGATAAACGGGCTCAAGGGCAACGACCACCTGATCGACTACTCGGCGACCAAGGGCGCGATCATCGCGTTCACCTACTCGATGGCACAGTCGCTGATCAAGAAGCGGATCCGGGTGAACTGCGTGGCGCCGGGCCCGGTCTGGACTCCACTGATCCCGGCCACCTTCCCCGCCGACAAGGTGCAGGAGTTCGGCCAGCAGGTGCCGATGGGGCGGGCGGCACAGCCGGACGAGATCGCGCCGTCGTACGTCTTCTTCGCCAGTGACCAGCTCTCGTCGTACTACACCGGCGAGGTGCTGGCGCCGATCGGCGGTCTGACCCTGCCCGGCTGACCCCGAGGGCCCGGCGTTGACATGCAACCAGTTGGCTGCCTATTCTGCCCGACAGGCAGCCAACTGGTTGCATGTTTGCGTCAGGGCGGACCGAGGGGGCACGGGTGCACACCGGGGACGAGGGCATGGACGCGGTCTTCCGGGCCCTCGGCGACGCCACCCGACGGCAACTGCTCGACGACCTCAACGCCCGTAACGGGCAGAGCCTGCGTGAACTCTGCGCCGGCATGGCGTCGACCCGGCAGTCCGTGAGCAAGCACCTGGCCGTGTTGGAGGCGGCGAACCTGATCACCACGCGGTGGCGTGGCCGGGAGAAGTTGCACTACCTCAACGCGGAGCCGATCAACGCCATCGCCGACCGCTGGATCCAGCGGTACGAGCGCGGGCGGGTCACCGCCCTCGCCGACCTCAAACGAGCATTGGAGCAGACGCCCATGGACACCCGCGAATTCGTCCACACCAGCTTCATCCGGACCACCCCGGAACGCCTCTGGCAGGCGTTGACCGATCCCGCGTTCACCACGCGGTACTGGGGGGTGACCTTCGAATCCGACTGGCAGGTCGGTTCACCGGTGGTCTGGGTGCTGCCGAACGGCGCGCGGATCGCCGACCCGGCCCAGGTGGTCCTCGAGTCCGAACCGCACCGGCTGCTCTCCTACACCTGGCACAGCTTCACGCCCGAGTTCGCCGCGGCGTACGAGATGGATCCGGCCGAGGTCGCCAAACTGGCCGAGGAGCCGCGGACCCGGATCCGGTTCGAGATCGAGCCGCGTGGCGAGGTGGTCCGGCTGACCGTCGTACACGAGGGCTTCGCGCCCGACAGCGCGTTGCTCGACAGCGTCGGCGGCGGTTGGTCCGAACTGCTCTCCAGCCTGAAGACGCTGCTCGAGACCGGCGAGCCGCTGCCGGCCGCCGAGCCCGAGCCGCAGCCGGCCGGACAGGGCGGCTGAGACAGCGCAGCGGCGGTGACGCGGAAGCAGGCGCCACCGCCGCTGCGGTCGGCGGGTCAGCGGCGGTCCAGGATCCGCTTGTCCGCGTCGAGGCCACGGTCCAACCTCAGCACGATGAACTCGTTGTTGTCCGCCACGCCCGGCGTACGACCGGCCGAGGATGGGAAGTTGTTGTCGTTGAGCACCGCGATGGTGCGGTCGTCGAGGACGACCACGTCCTCGATGGTCTGGAACGGGAACGTGAACCGCCGCTCGAAGCCGCCGATCCGCTTCGGGTTGCTGATGTCCATCAGGTCGGCCACCAGGGTCTTGTCCAGTTGGCCGTCCCGGTTCCGGTCCCGCCGGTCGGCGAGGTAGATCTTCTTCGTCACCGCCGTGGCGCCCTCGCCGTTGTCCCGCTCGATGACCAGGAAACGGTCCCGGTCGACGGCGATGGCGTCACCGATCGCGTTGCCCGGCGCGTCCAACTGGTACGTCCAGCGCCGACCCGTGTACGCCCCCCTGGTCAGGTCGAACTCGGTGAACCGCAACGCACCGGCCGGGTCACCGGCGACCGTCCCTTCCAGCAGCGGGTAGAGGAAGCGGCCGTCGGGGGACTGCGCCGTGCCCTCGAAGCCCTTGCCGCTGTTCAGGTTGGCAAGTGCTGCTGTCGAGATGGGTGGTCCGCTGACGGCTGAGTTCGAGGCCAGCTACGTCGGGGCTGATGGGCCAGGCTCGCTCTTCCTTGATCAGCTTGACGAGGTGCGACCCTCAGCCACGTTCGAAATGCTGGATCTCGCCTACTTCGTCCTTGTGCATGGAAGAGTGAGCATCGTGACGATGAACGATCCGGCATCTGCGGCGACAGACCCGGGGTACGCCGCCGCGCTGGACACGGCTGAGCGTCTGCTGGGCTTCCGCTTGGAGCGCTTTCTTGGCGCCACCCCTGGTGAGCCAGCTAACGGCGCAGACTTCAAACGGATCGCGACGATGCACGCCTTCGGCGACGTCTGGCCTCGCACCGAGCACCTAGTGTTCTGTCTCGTAAATAGCTAGTCATTGGAGTAGACTCGAGACGTGACACGTGCTGCCGCACCACTGGTGCTCGAACCCGGCCAGCGGGAACTGCTGGAGTCTCTTGCGAAGTCGCGTAC
>NZ_JBDPMH010000047.1:0-45545 GCF_039871735.1 Plantactinospora sp. B24E8 | reverse complement strand
GGGGGCGGGCCCGCGGCTCGCTTTTTCCGGGGTGTGCGCCGCCCTGGGCGCGCGGCGGTGAGAGGGAAGGACACGGGTGACCCGCTACGAACCGGTGCCGCTGCCGACGGGGGCGGCGGAGGCGTCCCGCGCCGAGGTGACGGCCGGGGTGGTCGGCTGGGTCTGCGCGCCGCCGCTTCGCGACCTGGTCGCCGCGTTCGGCGGTGGGCTGCCGGACCGACTGCCGCCGGCGGAACTGCTCGAATGGCTCGACGGCTTCTCGGCGGTGTACTGGGACTTCCGCAGCCGGTCCGGCTCGGTGGAGCGGGACGAGATAAACGTCTCCGAGTTGCCGCCGGAGACCGTCGAGCTGGTCGGGGCGGCGGCCACCGCGCTCGGCCTGGTCGAGCCGCGTCCCGCCCCGACCCACCGGTACGACCACCTGCTTGTCCTCGGCGGGCTGGCCCGCTCCTGCCTGCACCGGACAGCGTACGCGGCCGAGCTGGTCCGCGGCGGCGACGTGACGGTCGACGAGGTCGCCGCGCTCGGCAGTTTCCGCCCGCTGCGGCCGGCCGAGACTGCGGACCTCGACCTGCCGGAGAGCCCCGGCGCCCCGCTCGGCTACGAGGTGGACGTGATGGACGTCGGCATCCGCCTCGGGTTCGGGTACGCCGAGCCGGCCGAGGAGCGGGCGTCGACCGGCCCGATCACCCACCATTCCTGGGCGGTCCGCAGCTACCGGCCGGCGGACGGGCCGCCGGTGCACGTACTGGCGGCGCCGTCGACCGAGCCGGAGAGCCGACGGGCGCACACCTCGGACACGTACCACTTCTGGGCCGACGAGGTACGACCGGCGGCCGGGGACCGGGTCCTGGTGGTGACCTCGCAGCTCTACGTGCCGTTCCAGCACTGTGACGCGGTCCGGTCGCTGCGGTTCGGTTACGGCTGTCGGGTCGACACGGTCGGCCTCGACCCGGCCCGCCTCGGCGCTACGGGTGGTACGGGGCCGCAGCGGTACGCCCCGCACCAGTACCTGCAGGAGATCCGCTCGACGGTCCGCTCGATGCGCAACCTGCTCGGCGCGGCCTGAGTCAGCCGGCGGTGTCGGTGATCGCCTGCCGGAAGACCCGGGACCGGTGGGCGAAGTTGTCGAACCGGCCGTAGCTGGGTGCCGCCGGGGACATCAGCACCACACCGCCGGCCGGGGTACGTTCGCGGCCGAGGCGTACCGCCTCGACCAGGTCGTCGGCGAGCACGGTGGTGATGGTGCCGAGGTCCTTGACCGCGTCGAGGATCCGGGGGCCACTGTCCGGGATGCCGATCAGGGTGGCGGTGACCTCGTGCTCGGCGAGGAACTCGCGCAGCGGCGTGTAGTCGACACCCCGGTCCTCGCCGCCGACGATCACCGTCAACGGCCGGTCCGCGTACGCCTCGATGGCGTGGATCGCCGACTGCGGGATCGTGGAGAGGGAGTCGTCGACGAAGGTGATCCCGGACGGGTCCTCGATCGGGGTGAGCCGGTGTTCCAGCGTCGGCAGGGTGGCCAGGGCGGCGGCGAGCCGGTCCCGTTCGGCGACGCAGTCGACGCCGACCGCCCGCAGTGCGGCGAGCGCGACGCAGAGGTTCCACCCGTTGTGCCGGCCGACGAGCCGCAGCGCGGTACGCGGGAAGAGCGGCTGGTCGCCGAGGCGTACCCAGTCGGTGCCGTCCGGGCCGGGGGCGACGTGGAACGGGTCGGCGGCGTCGGGTCGGCCCCCGGCAGAGTCGGCGGCGGAGCCGGCGGGAGCGCCGTCGACGCTGCCGGCCGGGACCAGGGGCAGTCCGGGGCGGGCCGCGAGTTCGCCGCGCAGCCGCTGGTCGTTGGCGTTGAACACGACGGCACCCGGGCCGTGCCCGACGAGGTTGAGTTTGTGCCGGTAGTACTCGGCCTCCCCGCCGGCCCAGTCGAGGTGTTCCGGGGCGAGCGAGGTGAGCACCGCGACGCCGGGCGAGTCGGTCAGGTCGGCGCACTGGTACATGGAGAGTTCGAGGACGTACCGGTCGGCGGGCGGCAGGTCGAGGACGGGGATGCCGATGTTGCCGCCCATCACGTTCGGCCGGTCGACCGCGCCGAGCAGGTGGCTGATCAGGTTTGTCGTGGTGCTCTTGCCCTTGCTGCCGGTCACGCCGACGGTGGCGGCGGCGTGTTCGGCCATCCAGAGCGCGGTGCCGCTGGTGATCGGGGTGCCGTGTTCGCGCAGGCGTACCACCCAGGGGTGGGTTTCGCCGATCACCGGGGACCGGACCACCACGTCGGCGGCGAGTAGGGCGTCGAGCGCGGCCGGGCCGGTGTGCAGGGGGGCGAGCTCGGCGAGCCGGCCGGTCCACGGGTTGGCCGCGTACGTCTCCCGGTCCATCACCGTGACCAGGTCGGCCGGCCCGACCGGGGCGATCGCGTTGACCGCGGCGACGCCCTCCCGGCCGGTGCCCCAGACGGCGACCCGACGACCGCGCAAGTCCGTCAACTGCACCCGACAACACCCCTGCCTGTCCGGTTCGACCCGCCGAAAAACCCTGGTACGCGCCCAAACTCTAGACGAGGACGTCCGGGGCACGTGGTGGTGACCGCGTACCCGCCGGACCCGGCTCTCCGGCCTGGATATCCCCGTTCGACGAGGTGCCGCACAGTCACCCTGGTGACTGTGCGGCACGGCGGCATGCGCGGGTGACACGTTCCGGTGGGGCCGCAGGGGTGTGATCCCCTCCACTGATCGGACACAAGCCAGGAAAATCGTTTGTGAGTGAGTCGCTCACTCACTACTGTTGCCGCCGTGCCTCACCAGGATCAGACGCCGTGACCGACCAGGATCAGACGCCACCGTCCGGCCGGGCCCGGCCGTTGCCGCCCGACGAACGCCGCGCCGCGCTGATCAACGCCACCCTGGAGTTGATCACCGAGCACGGGGTCAAGGTCACCACCCGGCAGATCGCCGAGGCGGCAGGGGTCGCCGAGGGCACGATCTTCCGGGTCTTCCCGCACAAGAGCGGGCTGGTCCAGGTGGCCGTCGAGACCGCGCTGGACCCGGCACCGCTGTTCGACGAGTTGGCCGAGCTGGACCTGACCCGCCCGCTGGAGGAGCGGCTCGTCGAACTCGCCGAGATCCTCCAACGACGACTGACCAAGATCTTTAATCTGCTGCACTCGGTCGGCATGCACGGGCCGCCGGACGACGACAAGGAGCGGGCCAGGCAAGGGGCGCCAGGGGAACCGCCGCGCCTCACCCCACCGAACGAGGAGATCCACCAGGCCATCAGCCGGGTGCTGGAGCCCGACCAGCACCGGTTCCGCTACCCGCTGTCCGAGGTCGCCCGGCTGCTCCGGCTGCTCGCCTTCGCCGGCTCACACCCCCGGATCACCGACCACAACCCGCTCAGCGCCGAGATGATCGCCGCCGTACTGCTCGACGGCGTACGCGACCACGACCCGGACCGCCGCGACCCGGACCAGCGCGCGGCGGACCACCAGCCAGACCCATCACAACCGGACCGGCGATGACCGGTCACCATGCCCTGACCACGGGGGTTCGTTCATGCTGACCCGACTACTACGGACCTATCTGCGGCCGTACGGCCGACCGCTCACCGCCGTGGTGCTGCTGCAACTCGTCGGCACCATGGCCTCGCTCTACCTGCCCAGCCTCAACGCCGACATCATCGACAACGGGATCGCCCGGGGCGACACCGGCTACATCGTCCGGATCGGCGGCTGGATGCTGCTGGTCAGCGCCGTCCAGATCGCCTGCTCGATCGCCGCGGTCTACTACGGTGCCCGGACCGCGATGAGCTTCGGTCGGGACGTACGGGCGGCGATCTTCCACCGGGTCGTCGGGTACTCCGCCCGCGAGGTCGGCCAGTTCGGCGCCCCGTCCCTGATCACCCGGAACACCAACGACGTGCAGCAGGTGCAGATGCTCGTCGTGGTCACCTGCACGATGCTCGTCGCCGCGCCGATCATGTGCGTCGGTGGCGTGATCATGGCGCTGAACGAGGACGTCGGGCTCTCCTGGCTGATGGCGGTCTGCGTACCGGTGCTGGTGCTGGCGATCGGCCTGGTGATCCAGCGGATGGTGCCGCAGTTCCGGCTGATGCAGACCCGGATCGACACGGTGAACCGGGTGCTCCGGGAGCAGATCACCGGCATCCGGGTGGTCCGGGCGTTCGTTCGGGAGCCGTACGAGACCGCGCGCTTCGACACCGCGAACCGGGACCTGACCGCGACCGCGCTGCGGGTCGGCCGGCTGATGGCGGTGGTCTTCCCGATCGTGATGCTGGTGCTCAACGCGTCCAGTGTCGCGGTGCTCTGGTTCGGTGCGCACCGGGTCGACAGCGGCGAGATCCAGATCGGCGCGCTGACCGCGTTCCTGAGCTACCTGATGCAGATCCTGATGTCGGTCATGATGGCGACCTTCATGGTGATCATGGTGCCCCGGGCGGCGGTCTGCGCCGAACGGATCACCGAGGTCCTCGACACCGACCCGTCGGTCGTCCCGCCGACCCACGGCGTCACCGAGGTGCCGGTCCGGGGCGAACTGGAGCTGCGCAACGTTCGCTTCCAGTACCCGGGCGCGGCCGAGCCGGTGCTGCGGGACATCTCGTTCACCGCCCGGGCCGGTCAGACCACCGCGGTCATCGGCAGCACCGGCGCCGGCAAGACCACCCTGATCTCCCTGGCCCCGCGCCTGTTCGACGCCACCGGCGGCACCGTCTACGTCGACGGCGTCGACGTCCGGGACCTCGACCCGGACCTGCTGTGGAACAAGATCGGGCTGGTGCCGCAGCGGCCGTACCTCTTCACCGGGACGATCGCCAGCAACCTCCGGTACGGCAACCCGGACGCGACCGACGAGGAACTCTGGACCAGCCTGGAGATCGCCCAGGCCCGGGACTTCGTCGAGGAGCTGCCGGAGCGGCTGAACGCCCCGGTCGCCCAGGGCGGCACCAACCTCTCCGGCGGGCAGCGGCAGCGGCTGGCGATCGCCCGCGCCCTGGTCCGCCGACCCGAGATCTACCTCTTCGACGACTCGTTCTCCGCCCTCGACCTCGGCACCGACGCCCGGCTGCGGGCCGCGCTGCGCCCGGTGACGGCGGACGCCGCGGTGGTGATCGTCGCCCAGCGGGTCTCCACCATCATCGACGCCGACCAGATCATCGTGCTGGAGGACGGGGCGGTGGTCGGCATCGGCCGACACGACGACCTGTTGGAGAGCTGTCCGACCTACCGGGAGATCGTCGACTCCCAGCTCACCGTGGAGGCCCTGTCATGAGCCAACCGACAAAGGCCCCCGGCCCGGCGGCCGGCAAGGCACCGTCCCGACTGCCGGGCGGTGGAGGCGGCGGCGGTGGCGGACCGCGCTGGATGGCCGCCGGGATGCCGGCGGAGAAGTCGATGAACTTCGGCCCGTCCGCGAAGCGGCTGCTCGGCCGGCTCCGGCCGCAACGGCTGCAGCTCGTCGCGGTGATCCTGCTCGCCGTGGTCAGCGTCGCCTTCAGCGTCGTCGGCCCGAAGATCCTCGGGCACGCCACCGACCTCATCTTCGCCGGCCTGATCGGCAAGCAGCTGCCGCCCGGCAGCACCCCCGAGCAGGCGGTCGAGGGCGCGCGGGCGGCCGGCAACGACGGCTTCGCCGACATGCTGGCCCGGATGACCGACCTGGTCCCCGGGGTCGGCATCAACTTCGGTCGGCTCGGTCAGGTGCTGGCCCTGGCGATGGCCCTCTTCCTCGCCGCCAGCCTGCTCTCCTGGTGGCAGGGCTACCTGCTCAACGGCATCGTCCAGCGGGCGATCCGGCAGCTGCGTACCGACGTGGAGGCGAAACTCAACCGGCTGCCGCTGCCGTACTTCGACGGCCAGCCCCGGGGTGAACTGCTCAGCCGGGTCACCAACGACATCGACAACATCGCGCAGAGCCTGCAACAGACCCTGAGCCAGCTGCTGGTCTCGCTGCTGACCGTGGTCGGCGTACTCGGGGCGATGTTCTGGATCTCGCCGCTGCTGGCGGTCGTCGCGCTGGTCGCGGTGCCACTGTCGGTGCTGGTCACCCGGGAGATCGCCAAGCGGTCGCAGAAGCAGTTCATCGCCCAGTGGCAGCACACCGGCGCGCTCAACGGCCAGATCGAGGAGGCGTTCACCGGTCACGAGCTGGTCAAGGTCTTCGGCCGGCAGCGGGAGGTCGAGGCGGCCTTCGCCGCCAAGAACGAGGAGCTCTACAAGGCCAGCTTCGCCGCCCAGTTCGTCTCCGGCATCATCATGCCGTCGATGATGTTCATCGGGAACCTGAGCTACGTGGCGATCGCGGTGATCGGCGGGCTGCGGGTCGCCTCCGGCTCGATGTCGCTCGGCGACGTGCAGGCGTTCATCCAGTACAGCCGGCAGTTCACCCAGCCGCTGACCCAGGTCGCGTCGATGGCGAACCTGCTGCAGTCCGGGGTCGCCTCGGCGGAGCGGGTCTTCGACGTCCTGGACGCCACCGAGCAGACCCCGGACCCGGCCGAGCCGGCCCGGGCGACCGAGCGGCACGGCCGGGTCGAGTTCGAGCAGATCTCCTTCCGGTACGAGCCGGAAAAGCCGCTGATCGAGGACCTGTCCCTGGTCGCCGAGCCGGGCCACACGGTGGCGATCGTCGGTCCGACCGGAGCCGGCAAGACCACCCTGGTCAACCTGGTGATGCGTTTCTACGAGCTGGACGCCGGCCGGATCACCCTGGACGGGGTCGACATCAGCACGATGCGGCGCGACGAGCTGCGCGGCCAGATCGGCATGGTGTTGCAGGACACCTGGCTGTTCGGCGGCACCATCCGGGACAACATCGCGTACGGCAACCCGGACGCGACCGAGGAGCAGATCGTCGAAGCCGCGAAGGCGACGTTCGTGGACCGGTTCGTCCGCTCCCTGCCGGACGGCTACGACACCGTCATCGACGAGGAGGGCAACAACGTCAGCGCCGGTGAGAAGCAGCTGATCACCATCGCCCGGGCGTTCCTGTCCAACCCGTCGCTGCTGATCCTGGACGAGGCGACAAGTTCGGTCGACACCCGTACCGAGGTGCTGCTGCAGCGGGCGATGGCGGCACTGCGGCAGGACCGGACCAGTTTTGTCATCGCCCACCGGCTGTCGACGATCCGGGACGCCGACCTGATCCTGGTGATGGAGAGCGGCCGGATCGTCGAGCAGGGTACGCACACCCAACTGCTCGCCGCCGAGGGCGCGTACCACCGGCTCTACCACGCGCAGTTCTCGCAGCCCGTGGTGGACGAGGAGGACGTGGTCGTACCGGCCGGGCCGCCGGTCGGCGCGATGCCCCGCCAGCGCTGACCGGCTGGGCTCCGGGCGCCTTCGTGCTCAGGGAGCGTTCGACATGTCCAGGCATGTCGAACGCTCCCTGAGTATGGCCGGCCTCACCCGAGACGGGTACGGAGGTCGGCCGCCATCTCGGCGCTGTCGTGGTCGGCGGAAACTCCCTCGACCAGAATCAGCTCGCCGGGCAGGTGTCGGGTCCGCAGCGGCTTGATCGCCTGGTAGGCAGCCGAGTCGTACCAGGAGCGGGCCCGGGCCAGGTCCGGAAACTCGATCATGACCACATCTCCGGGCCAGTCGCCCTCCCGTACGTCGACGCTGCCGCCATGGACGACGAACCGCCCCCCGAAGGGGTCGAGGGTGCCCTGGATGCGCTCCAGGTACTCCAACACGTCCGGGTGGACGGGTGCCCGGCGGAGGTGGGCGATCGCGTACGCGGGCGGCGGCTTCATCGCCGGCAGCGGGACCCGGTCGAGGAACCCGAGGACCTGGCTCAGCTGCCCGTTCCCGTCGGTGACCGCGACGTCGAACCCGACCACCAGCGGCTCGCCGTCGGCGGGCCCGAGCTGCCAGGTGAACCGGGCCTGGTTGTGGTGGCCGTCTACCGACCCGGCCAGCCGGAACACCAGGCCGGCGAACTGGCTCTGTACGGCGGCGATCGTGGCGTCGATCGCGTCCCGGCCCTCGGCGACGCCCATCGGGTCGACGTAGCGGCCGTCCTCCGCCCACAGTTCGTCGATGGCCCGGCGTCGCCGCTTCGGGTCGGTGTCGTTCCAGACGGCTATGTAACGCTCCGCCAGTTCGGCAAAGTCCGCAGCAGACACGGGAATCTCCTCTCGGTCCGGGCGGCATGATCACCGCCTCGGTACGACCGATGGTTGTCGCCGACCCGAGGACTGTCGATTACCTCGCAGGTAATGGGCTGGTGGCAGTGCCGTCCGTAGGGTTGGCACCATGGTCGTGAGGGGGACGGCACCGCCGGTCGGCGAGATCCTGCGTGGCTGGCGCCAGCGACGCCGGCTCAGCCAGCTCGAACTGTCGGTCGACACCGGCATCTCCACCCGGCATCTGAGCTTTGTCGAGACCGGTCGCGCGCGGCCGAGCCCGGAGCTGCTCCTCCGGCTGGCCGAGCATCTCGACGTGCCGTTGGCCGATCGCAACCGGATGCTGCTCGCCGGCGGGTACGCCCCGGCCTATCCGGAGCACGAGTTGGGTGACCCGCAGATGGCGTCGATCCGGGACGCCGTACGGCAGATTCTGCGGGCGTACGGCCCGAATCCGGCCGTGCTGGTCGACCGGCACTGGCATCTCGTCGAGGCGAACCCCGCGGTCGGCCTGTTCACCGCCGGCGCGGCCGATCGGCTGCTCACCCCGCCGGTCAACGTCCTGCGGCTGAGCCTGGATCCGGAGGGCATGGCGCCCCGGATCGTCAACCTGCCCGAGTGGCGTGCCCATCTCCTCGACCGGTTGCGCCGGCAGGTCGCGGCCACCGGGGACCCGCGACTGCAGGAGCTGTACGACGACCTCCGGCGCCTGCCCGGGGACGACGGGCCCGTGCCGGTGGAGAGCAGTGGCGGGATGGCCGATCTCCTCGTCCCGCTCCGCTACCGCCACGGTGACCGGGAACTGCGACTGCTGAGTACCACCACCGTCTTCGGCACCCCGCTCGACGTCACCGTCGCCGGACTGGCCATCGAGGGGTTCTTCCCCGCCGACCCCGGCACCGCCGACCTGCTCCGCGCCTTCGCCGACGGGGTGCAGTGACCGGGCCGGGCGAGGGGGAGATGCCGTGCGTGGGCGCGGCTGGAGTACCGACGCGCGGCCAGGTCTGCTGTGTTGACCGGCCGACGTCCCGTACGGTCTGGGCGAAGGCCCGGATGGGGTCGTTCTCCGACTCGGAGTGCCACATTAGGGCGTACCGCAGTGCGCTCAGGTCGCGGACCGGCAGGAAGGTGATGTCCGGCCGCGACCAGGGCTGCTGAAAGTCGCCCAGCATCTCCAACAGGGTCGATGTGTGCCGGGCGAGTTCATGGTCGGCCGCCACGCCCACGAACCGGGGTTCGACGAACAGGGTCGGGCCGACGGTGAGGTCGGACTCCTCGACCGGAAGCCAGGCGACGAGGACGTCGTACTCGCCACGGCGGAGCCCGGCGAACGGGTCGACGAAGGACGCAAACCGGAGGCGCAGTTTCCACTGCGGGTGGCGGGTCCGGAAGGCTTCCCAATCCGGCCGTAGGTCGTAGCCGTTGGTGGGCAGCATGCCGACGCGTAGCACGTGGGTGATGCCCTGGGCGGCCAGCTGGGCGCGTTCGAGCAGGCCCACAGCGAGCGGGGCGGCGTCCTGCCGTTCGTTCCCGAGCGATGGCGCCCGGCGCGGTGGCGTTCTCCGCCACCGTCCTGACGTCCGGTGACGCCATGTCAGAAGCCGCGTCAGCGGCATGACCGTCCGCTGTCAGGGCGGCGGACGATCGTAGCCCTCGTACACAACTCATCGACCGCAGCCAGGTTCACGCCCACCACATGCGTCCCCGCCAGGGGGACGGACCCTCAGGAGAGCACCATGCAGAAGTTCGACACCCCGACCCCGATCGCCGCCGTCCTGGACATCCCCGCAGGGCGGGTCCGGGTCGTCGCCACCGACCGGGCCGACACCACAGTCGAGGTCGCGCCCACGGACGCCTCGAAGAGCCGCGACGTGAAGGCGGCGGAGCAGACCACCGTTGAATACCGAGACGGCCTCCTGCGCATCGAGACCCCGACCCGGAACCAGATCATCGGCCCGTCCGGCTCCATCGAGCTGACGGTCTGTCTTCCCGCCGGGTCACGGGTCGAGGCCAAGGCGGCCGCCGCCGAGTTCCGCGTCGCCGGACGGCTCGGCGACGTCACCTTCGACGGTGCGCACGGCGCGGTCGAGCTCGACGAGGTCGCGAGCCTGCGCCTTGTCGCCCACGCCGGCGACATCTCGATTGGCCGCCTGGGCGGCCCGGCGGAGATCAGCACCCAGAAGGGCGACATCCGGATCGCCGAGGCGGTGCGCGGCACGGTCGTGCTGCGCACCGAGTACGGCGCGATCTCGATCGGCGCTGCCCACGGGGTCTCGGCCACCCTGGATGCCGGCACTTCCTCCGGCCGGATCCGCAACACGCTGAGAAACAGCGAAGGCGCCACCGCCCAACTCGACATCCGTGCCACCACCAGCTACGGCGACATCACCGCCCACAGCCTCGCGGCCGACGACGCCGGGCAGGAACGTCCGGAACTGCACCAGATCCTGAAGGACTTCGTCGACGCCGGGTTCGGCAGTGTGGAGATGCGTATCCACGACGAGCAGGGCGACTGGACCGGCCGCGCGGGGGTGAACAAGCTGGGGGACACCGCCGAGCCGCCCGCGAACGGGCAGGTCTGGGCGGGCAGCGTCGCCAAGCCGTTCACCGCGACCCTGGTGCTCCAGTTGGTGGCCGAGGGCAGGCTCGGGCTGGACAACCCGGTGGCCGACCACCTACCCGAACTCGGCCTGGACGAGCGGATCACGGTACGGATGCTGCTGCGGCACACCAGCGGGTTGTACAACTACACCGGCGAGCCCGAGGCGGACGGGACGTTCGTGATGGGACTCCCCTCCCAGGGCAAGGAGTGGGTGGACAACCGGTTCCACACCTATCGGCCCGAGGAGCTGATCCGGTTCGCACTGGCCAAACCGGCGAGGTTCGAGCCGGGCACCGACCAGAGCTACTCCAACACCAACTACACCCTGGCCCTGCTGCTGATCGAGAAGGTCACCGGCCGGTCGTACGCTGAGGAAATGCAGCGGCGGATTCTCGGCCCGCTCGGGATGTCGGACACCGTGGTGTCGGCCACCTCGCCGGACCTGCCCGGGCCGCACGCCCACGGCTACTACCGTTACCAGGACGCCGGCGAGTGGAAGGTGACGGACGTCAGCCGTCAGAACCCCTCCCTGTTGGCCGGCGCCGGTGACCTGATCTCGACCGCCAAGGACCTCGGCACCTTCATCTCCGCGCTGCTGGGCGGCAAGCTGCTGCCGGCCCCGCTGCTGGCCGAGATGCTCACTCCGCACGGCAAGTTCAACCTCGGCCTGGGGCTGTGGGTGCAGGACCTGGGCCCGGGCAATGGTGTCATCGTCCACCACAACGGCGGTGCGCCCGGCGGCTACGGGGCACTGATGATCAGCACGCCCGACGGCCGCAAGACGCTGACCGCCTCGCTGACCACCAGGGACCTCGACCCGGCAACCGTGTTCCCCCAGGCACTGGCCGGACTGATCCAAGCGGTGTTCTGCGCCGACCAGCCGGAGATCGTCCAGAAAGCTTGTTGATGCTCCAGCGGGGATCCAGGTGGCCGGTATGCGGACACCTGGATCCCGCGCGGTGGGTTGGAGCCGTCTACCTGGCCGCCGGCCAAACCCTCACCCTCGGGTCAGTGGTGCTGGCGGGCGAGGTCGACGAAGTTGCGCCAGGCGGCGGGTGTGAAGGTGAGCGACGGGCCGGCCGGGTCTTTGCTGTCCCGGACCAGGATGTGGCCGGGCAGGTTGTCGGCGACCTCGACACAGTCACCGCCCTGGCCGTTGCTGCGGGAGGACTTCCGCCAGCGCGGCATGTTGCTCAGCTCCATGACTCCGCCGCTTCCATGAGCAGTTCGAGGGACGCTTGTCCGGGTAGAGCGTACCCACGGATCGCCTCCCAGGCCTCCTCCAGCGCGGTCACCCGCTCCTGATCCTCGATCACGTGGCCGTCCAGCGGATCGTCGAGGAAGGCGACGGTGCGACCCTGCACGGTGGCCAGCGCCAGCGGCCCGTTCAGCCCGGGATAGGCGCCCACCGAGGCCGGCACCACCACCACGCTGACGTTCGGTCGGGCGCACGCCTGCACGATCGCGTGCAACTGGTCGGCCATCACCTTCGACCCGCCGACCGGGCGCCGCAGCACCGCCTCGTCGAGCACGGCGAAGAGTCGGCACTGGTCCTGCTCGCGGCGCAGGATCTCGGCCCGGGCGAGCCGCTCGGCGACCTTCACCTCGACGTCCGGCACCCGGGTGCCGGCGTCCCGCAGCACCGCCCGGGCGTACTCCTCGGTCTGCAGCAGCCCGGGAACCACCGCCAACTGGAAGCTCCGGACCATCGTGGCGTGCTGCTCGTAGTCCAGCCAGGGTTGGAACCAGGCGGTGTCCGGGGCGAAGGCGCGGGCCTCCGCCGCCGACTCCTGGAACGTGTCACCGGCGTCGAAGACCACGTCGAGCTTGCGGGCCGTGTCCGACTGTGGCACCAGCCGGTTCGTCTCGAACTTGGCGATCAGCGAGGTCGAGACGTTCAGCCGCTGGGCGAGCTGATCCTGGGTCAGCCCGGCCTTGGTCCGGGCGAACTTGAGGATTCTTCCCATTCCTCCGTAGTGAATCGACATTCCTGCTCCTTCCCCGTGATTCAGCCGAACTGTCACCTTCGCTGCTGATCGTTTATATTCCGCCACTCTGGGTGCAGAGTCCAGGGTGGATATCGACGGAGTTGATGAGGTCCAACCCGCCGGGCGGTGGCGTTCCCCCCGCGTACCCCGCCCGTGGACCGGGTCGTGCTCCGTCGACGGGGACCGCCCACCGGCGGCGCCCGCCCGTACGGGCGCGGGCGGTCCCCGTACCCCACAGATCCGTGCGAACTGGCGGCGAGGTGACACCGTGCGACCACACCGACGAGACTGGCGACGACTCTGGCGGTACTGCTGGTGCGGGCTGCGCTGGACGTGCCCGGACGTGGCACCCGTCGTACCGATGCCGTTCAACCCCGACCCCGGCGGGGCGCGGAACCAACGGACGGTGCACGACCGGCCCGCCGCCAACGGGCCGGCCGGCTCTCGCGGGTGGAACCAGCGGAGCGCCTGGAACGGCCCGACCTGGTTCGGCCACCGGGTCGGCCGGGCCGGCGCGCTGACCCCGGCCCAGCATTCCCGCACCGGCGACAACCGCGGCTGACGGGCGGCCCGGCATGACAACCCCGGAACGCCCCGGCGTCGAGCACACTCCCCGACGCCCCACCTGGACCTGCCGGGTCTGCGAGACGGCGTGGCCGTGCGACACCGCCAAGGCGACCCTGCGGGTCGAGTACCGGCTCGACCCGCTCGCGCTCTTCGTCTACCTCGGCCTCTGCCTGCAGGAAGCGGCCGGGGACCTGCACCGGCTCCACCCGAACCCGGGACCGGACCCGGCCGAGCTGCACGCCCGGTTCATCGCCTGGGTCCCGGTGGCCCGGATGGTCCGGCGGGCACTGCTGCTCCGGGCGTACACCGGCTGCTTCCCGCCACCCCCGACCGACGGGTACGGAGGCCGGCGGACCACCGACAGCGGCGGATAGGCTGCCGCCCCGCCGGCCGTCGTCGACCGCCACGACAGCGGGTTTGTCTGTCCATCAAAGACTGTCGGCGCCGGCTGTTAGCGTGCGCCGCGCCGGGTCCGACTCGTCGTCGGTCCCGATGACCGGATCTCCGGAAGAGACGTCGAGAGGGTGTGGGATCAGGTGGACGACGCCGAAAAGCAGACGCTGCTGATGTTCCTGGAGGCGCAACGCAGCAGCGTACTGGCGATTATCGACGGCCTGGAGGTGGAAGCCCTGACCAAGTCCGTCGTGCCCTCGGGGTGGACCCCGCTGGGTCTGATCGAACACCTCAGTCACGCCGAACGGCACTGGTTCCAGAAGATCGTCGCCGGCTCCCTGGATCCGATGCCCTGGCCCGACGACGATTGCGCGCCGCTGACCACTCCGCGACCGCCGGACGTCGTGCTCGGCTTCTATCAGGCGCAGTGTGCCCGATCCAACGAGATCGCCGCCGCCACACCGTTGGACGCTGCCCCACGCAACCGGCACCCCGGCGACCTCGGGGACGAGATCACCGACCTGCGCCGGGTCATCCTGCACATGATCGAGGAGACCGCCCGGCACGCCGGTCACCTCGACATCGCCCGGGAGCTGCTCGACGGCAAGACCGGGCTGGGGCCCCGGTAACGCGGGTGGTCTCCGGTACTGCCCGGGTCCCGGAAACCACGATACGACCGTGAGCGTCATGCCTCAGAGTCATGAATATGCCGCTCAGGCATGACACCCGGACGAGAGACAACTCCCAGGGTGGCGGTCGCCGATGCCGGACCCCAGGGGTCGCCGATGCCGGACCCTAGCGGTCGGAGACACCGGCCAGGTGGTCGGCGAGGACGAAGCCGGCACCGCACTCGGAACAGCTGAACCGGCCGAACAGGCGGGTCAGGGCGGCGGCAACCGACTCCCGGCCCGCCTGAACAGCCTCGGCGTGCAACCGGCGGGCCAACTCCGAGGGCAGGCCGGGTTCGATCACCGCGTGCCCGCGCCGCAGGTCGACCAGCAGTTCCTCGTCGCAATCGGGGCACTGGACGTCGACCTCGCCGGCGTTGACGCGGTCGAGTTCCCTGCCCCAGATCTCGTCACCGTCGAAGCCGGCCACCGCCTGCTGAAGCTGGACGAACATGTCGTCGGTGGAGGCGACTGACAGGCACTCCACCGCAAGCGCCCGTAGGGCCGCGACCTGGTCGGCATAGACCGCACGGTCTGCGTCGGTGGCGTCGAGCGCGATGAAACCGGCGAGGACCACCGCCCGTTCCCGGTCCCTCGGGGCGAAGGCGGCGCAGGTCCGGGCCAGCCAGGGCAGCAGAGCCGCGCTGGCCGGGGCGAAGCTGCCCTGGTCACCCGACTCCCGCCAGATCCGGTCCCAGGCCGGTGACGTCGGGTCGGTTGCCGCCGAATCCAGGACCTCCGGAGCGATCGTCACGGCCGGAGCCTGGGACTGTCCGGCCGTCCGGATCCCGGACGTGTCACCGGCTCAGGATCTGCTCGCGCAGGATGTCCGCGTGCCCGCAGTGCTGGGCCAGCTCACGCAGTACGTGCAGGTACACCCAGCGCAGCGGCAGCGGGCCGCGCCGGTTGCCGGGCAGCACGTCGTCCAGCCCGAGCGACGAGGTCGCCCGGCGGGAGTCCGCACACGCCTCCCGGTACGCCGCCTGGATGCTCGCGATGGTGTCGTCGTCGGTCAGGACGAAGGACTCGTCCGGGGTCGCCGGGATGCCGATCTCGGCCCGCGACCGGCAGGTCACCGCCTCGTCGAACCAGACCTTCTCGACGACCGTGGCGTGCTTGACCAGGCCGAGCAGCGTGGTCCGGGAGGGGACCAGGGACTGCCGCGCCTGCTCCTCGGTCAGCCCGTCCAGGCAGTCGTGCAGTGCCCGACGGTGCTCGTCGACGAACGCTTCGAACTGAGTCTGAAGAGGCTGGTGGACGTCTTCGGCGAACGTGGTCGGCAGTGAGGACACCCGCAGAGCGTGCCAGGAACCGTGTCGCCGGAGCAACTCGTTGAGCTGCCGTCCGCCGTACCATGCCCGACCTTCCGGTCGCGGGACGGAAGTCGCGGGACGGACTAGACGGCCGGCGGCGACATGACCCGGATCCGGTTCCCGGTGAGCGAGCCGAGCAGCCAACGGCCCTGGTACGGCACCACGTTCGCCACGGCGGGCCGGGCGGCGACGATGTGCCGGACCACCTCGCCGGCCTCGGTGAGCACCAGGATCGAGCCAGGTTGCGGGTTGTCCTCGTCGACCAGCATCGACTGTGGCAGTCGTACGGCGAGGTGACGCGCCCAACCCGACGGCAGCACGTACCGGTCGAGTGCCGGCACCCGGTCGTACATCGCCAGCAGCAGGGTGCCGTCTGTGTCGCGGGTGAAGCCGTCCGCCACGCCGGGCAATCCGTCCATCAGGACGTCGGAGCTGCCGGCCCGGCCGCCGCCGAGCCAGTACCGCGTGATCCGGTACCGGGTGGACTCGGCCACCAGCACCGCCGCCCCGTCGTTGGTGACGACCACGCCGTTCGGGAAATACAGCCCGGTCAACAGCTCCGTGGTCCGTAGGGTGGCCGGCTCGTAGCGCAGCAACCGGCCATGTGGACGTCCTTCGAGGAAGTCGTACAGGGCGTACGAGGACACGTCGCCGAGCGCGGCCCGGTGGTGTTCGGCGCTCGCGTCCGAGAAGTAGACCGTGCCGTCGGCGGTGACCGCGACGTCGTTCGCGAACCGGATCGGCGTCCCGCCGGCCGTCCCCGCCAGCAGTGTCACCTCACCAGTGGGCGAGACGGACTGCAGGCCGACGCCGTGGTTCGCCACGATCAGGTGCCGGTCCGGGGCGAACACCAGGCCGAGCGGCCGGCCGCCGACGGTGGCGAACACCTCCATCCGCCCGTGGTCGGGATCCACCCGCAGGATTCGCCCCTGACGGTCGCCGGTGTACACCCGCCCCGCCGTGTCCACGGCCAGGTCCTCCGGACCGTCCACAACCTCGTCGACCAGGGGCGCGATGCCTGCCGCCGCCACACCGTCGATTTTCTCCGACGGTACGGCGAAGCCCGCGACCGGATCCCACGCCACGGGCTCGAACGGCTCCACCGGCGGGTCACGGAACACCACGAAACCGGTCACCAGCACGACGAGCAGTACGACGAACGCCGTCACGCCGATGACCAGGAGCTTCAACGGTCGCCTCAATCGCGTACGCACCCGGCCGAGATTGCCGCCGCGAGTCGCGTGGGAGATGTTCACGGGCCGATTCTTCGGCGCTGGTGTGCTGCCGAGAAGCCGGACAGCACCCATCAGCCACCGGGGAGGCACCCGGTGCGTGGTGCGGCTGCCCACACCCCGGCGCGCGTCGTTCAGGCGTTCAGGAAACGCAGCACCGCGAGGACCCGGCGGTGGTCGTCCGGCCGGGCCGGCAGGCCGAGCTTGGCGAAGATGCTCGTGCAGTGCTTCTCCACGGTCCGTTCGGCGATGCCGAGCCGCTGGGCGATGGCCTGGTTCGCCCGGCCCTCCGCCATGAGCGCGAGGACGGCCCGTTCCCGCTCGGTCAGCACCCGCAGCGGATCATCGGCGTCGGCGCGCCGCCCGACGAGTTGGTCGATGACGATCGGATCGAACGCCGACCCGCCGGCGCCCACCTGGCGTACCGCGGTGGCGAACTCCGCGAGATCGGACACCCGGTCCTTGAGCAGGTAGCCGACGCCCCGGGCCCCGCCGTCGAGCAGTTCCACGGTGTAGCTGACCCGGACGTACTGGGAGAGCACCAGTACGCCGGTCCCCGGGTGCCGCCGCCGGATCTCCCGTGCCGCGCGCAGGCCCTCGTCGGTCCGGGTGGGTGGCAGCCGGATGTCGACGAGGGCAACGTCCGGGCGGTGCCGGGCCACGTCGGCGAGCAGCGCGTCCGCATCGGCCACACGGGAGACCACCGCGAATCCGGCCTCGGTGAGCAGCCGGGCGACGCCCTCACGCAGCAGGGTGTTGTCCTCGGCGATCACGACTCGCACGGCAGTACCGCCTCCACCCTGGTGCCGCCACCGGGCGGGCTGGTCAGGGTCAGCCTGCCACCGTTGTTGCGGGCCCGCTCCGCGATCCCGCGCAGCCCGGTGCCGGCCGCGGTGTCCGCCCCGCCCCGGCCGTCGTCGACCACCTCGACGGTCAACCGCCCGGTGTCCGCGTCGATCCGTACCTCGGCCCGACCGGCATCGGCGTGCTTGGTGACGTTCGCCAGCGCCTCGGCGACCACGTAGTACGCCGTTGTCTCCACCGACGCGGGCGGCGGGGCGGCGAGCCGGACGCGCAGCGACACCGGCACGGGTGTCAGTGCCATCAGCTCCCGGACCGCGCCCTCCAGACCCCGCTCGGTCAGCACCGGCGGGTGGATGCCCTGCCCGATGGCCCGTAGCTCACCCAGCACCGCGAACGCGGTACCCCGGGCCTCGGTGATCAGCGCGCGGGTCCGCTCCGGGCGCTCATCGAGGGCCGCGTCGGCCAGGCCCAGCACGAGCGGGATCGAAAGAAGCCGCTGCTGGACGCCGTCGTGCAGGTCTCGTTCCAGCCGCCGCCGTTCGTCCTCGGCCGCCCGCAGAACGCGATTCCGGGATTCGGCCACCTCGCGCAGCCGGGCGCGGAGGTCGGCGGTCAGGCGTTCGTTCTCCAGCGCCAGCGCAACGGCCGCGCACGCCGCGTCGACCAACTCGGGGTTGTCCAGCAGCGTGCGGTCGTGCACCAGAAGGGCGAGTGGCTCGCCGTTGCGGTCTATCCGGGTAACCGCGGCCCCGGCGTCCGGCGGCAGGTCGTGGCCGTCCAGGTCCACGTACCGGTCCACGCCCGGCACCCGGTACGTGACGCGCAGTGTCGGATCGTGCAACGTCTCGGCCAGCGCCCGCTGAATGCTGGGCGTCCCGGCCCCGGCACCGAGCCGGACCACCAGATCCGCGACCCCCGCCCGGTCCATCCGGCCTCGGAGCAGCGTGCCCAGGCAGGCCACCGGGATCGCGGCGAACGCCAACGGTGTGACGGCGGTGAGGTACGGGATCGGTGCGCCGGCGATCATCGCCGGCTTCACCACCACGAACAGCGTCGTCGCCAGCAGTGCCGCACCCGTCACCGGGGCGAGCAGACGCCGCTGCGTCACCGTGCCCCGACGCCACCGGGCCGCCTGCACCGCGATCACCGCGCAGCCGCTGAGCACCGCACCGACGGTGCCGGCGCCGGCTGCGACGCCGGGCGACGCCGGCACCAGCGCCTGGAGCAGCCCGGTCATCGCGGCGCTCAGGTATGCCAACCCGGCCGCCGCCCGGGCCGCCGGGCCGATCAACCGGCCGGACGGGAACGCCAGCATGACGTGTGCGAGGACCGCGACCCAGAGCCCGCCGACCAACCGGTCAATGCCGTCGGGGACCGGCAGTCGTGCCAGCGTCCACAGCAGACCCACGGCGACGAGGAGCGGTCCGGACCGGTTGCGCGGACGGACGTACCAGATCACGGAGCCGGCGGCCACGAAACTCGACGCGACGACGACTACGAATGCGGCTGACACCCGACCAGGATGACACCCCGCAGCTCGGGCATCCGCGAGGTCGTCGCGGAGGAACCGGCCGAACTCGGCCGGCCCGCTGACCGCAGACTGACGGAGTTTCATTACCTCTGACGTAGGTATAGTCGGATATCGCTGCCTTGGTAGGCTCGGCCCAGCCTGGCCGGCTCCGATATTAATAGACGGTTATTGATGTTTCGGTCCGTAGGTGTAACACTTGTGGAAAGCGCTCCCATGCCGATCATGAGTACCTGAGAACGGAGGATGTACTGTGCTTCCACGTAAGCCCGATCAATCCGGCCGGCGATCCCGGTCGGCCGTACGGCAGCCCCTCCGCGTGCTTGCCCTGCTGCTCGCCATGGTGGTCGGCATGCTGCCCTGGTCCGGCGTCGCCCAGGCCCACGGCACCATCATCAACCCGCAGTCCCGCCAGTACCAGTGCTGGAAGGACTGGGGCAACAACCACATGAACCCGGCCATGCAGCAACAGGACCCCATGTGCTACCAGGCCTTCCAGGCCAACCCGGACACCATGTGGAACTGGATGAGCGCGCTGCGGGACGGCCTCGGTGGGCAGTTCCAGGCCCGCACCCCGGACGGGCAGCTCTGCAGCAACGGCCTCTCCCGCAACAACAGCCTGAACCGGGCCGGACAGTGGAAGGCGACCAACATCAGTCGCAACTTCACCGTCCAGCTGTACGACCAGGCCAGCCACGGTGCCGACTACTTCCGGGTCTACGTCAGCAAGCAGGGGTTCAACCCCACCACCCAGACCCTCGGGTGGGGCAACCTCGACTTCATCACGCAGACCGGGCGGTACGCGCCGGCGCAGAACATCTCGTTCAACGTCTCGACCAACGGCTACACCGGACGGCACATCGTGTTCGTCATCTGGCAGGCCTCGCACCTCGACCAGGCGTACATGTGGTGCAGTGACGTGAACTTCAGCTGATCGGCATCACCGACAGCGGTACCACTCCGGCCCAGGACATCCCGTCCTGGGCCGGAGCGTTTTGACGTTCTGTCGACGTACCCGACGGGTCAGAGCCGGGCGAGCGCGGCCTTGAGTGGGTCGAGACCGATCGAGCCCAGGTCGAGCGCGGCCCGGTGGAACTCCTTCAGGTTGAAGTCGGCACCCTTGCGGGCCTGCGCGTCCGCCCGGGCCTGCAACCAGATCCGCTCACCGATCTTGTACGACGGCGCCTGCCCCGGCCAACCCAGGTAGCGGTTCAGCTCGAAACGCAGGTTCTCGTCCGGCAGTCGGCAGTGCCCCCGGAGGAACTCCCAACCCAGCTCCGGCGTCCACACCTCACCCGGGTGGAAACCGAACGGGTTGTCCTTGGGGATCTCCAACTCCAGGTGCAAACCGATGTCGACGATCACCCGGGCGGCCCGGAACGCCTGCCCGTCGAGCATGCCGAGCTTGTCACCCGGATCCTCCAGGTAACCCAGTTCGTCCATCAGCCGTTCCGCGTACAGTGCCCAGCCCTCGCCGTGCCCGGACGACCAGGAGAGCAGCCGCTGCCAGCGGTTGAGCAGGTCGGCCCGGACCTGGGTCTGGGCCACCTGCAGGTGGTGCCCGGGCACCCCCTCGTGGAAGACGGTGGTCACCTCGCGCCAGGTGGAGAACTCGGTGATGCCCTGCGGCACCGCCCACCACATCCGACCCGGACGGGAGAAGTCCTCACTCGGGCCGGTGTAGTAGATCGCCCCGTCGCTGGTCGGCGCGAGGCAGCACTCGATCCGGCGTACCTGTTCGGGAATGTCGAAGTGGGTACCGTGCAGGTCGGCGATCGCCTTGTCGGCCAGCGCCTGCATCCAGTCCCGGAACGCCTCCTTGCCCTGGATCTGCCGGGCCGGGTCGGCGTCCAGCGCGGCGACCGCCTGGTCGACGCTGGCGCCCGGGCCGGCGATCCGGGCGGCCACCGCCCGCATCTCGGCCTCCAACCGGGCCAGCTCCGCGAACCCCCAGGCGTACGTCTCGTGCAGGTCGACCTTGGCGCCGAGGAAGTACTGCGAGGCGAGCTGGTAGCGCTCCAGCCCGGCGGCCTGCTTCTCCCGGCCCCGGGGCGCGAGTTCGTCGCGGAGGAACCGACCGAACTCGGCGGTGGCGGCGGTCGCCGCCGCGGCCGAACGGCGCAGGTCGGCGGTGAGCGCGTCACCGGCGGTCAGGCTCTCGACCAGGTTGTGGAAGAAGTTGTCGCCGTCCGGGTCGGTCCAGACGTCGCACTGCTTGGCGACCTCGACGATCTGGGCGCGGGAGCTGACGTGCCCGGCGTCGGCGGCACTCGCCAGCGTCGTCTTGTACGCCTGCAGCGCGCCGGAGAACTGGCCCAGCCGGGCGGCGATGTTGCTGACCGCCTCCTCGCCCTCGGTCGGCATCAGGTCGAAGACCTGGCGCAGTTCGTGCAGCCCGCTCTCGATGACGTTCAGTTCGCTGGTCACCTCGCCGGCGTCGTACCGGGCCAGTTCCAGACCCAGCCGCTCCTGCATCGCCTCCTTGGCGGTCCGTTCCGCCTCGGTGTCCGGCTCGGTGGCGTCGAGTGTGGCGAGGGTCCGCCGGGTCAGGTCGGCCTGGGCGGCGTAACCCTCCGGGGAGAAGTCACCGAGTTGGTCGTCGTATCCCTTGATGCCGGCGTACGTCGCACCGGTCGGGCTCAGTCGGGCCCAGTCGTCGACGTACCGGTCGGCCAGCTCGTTGATTCGTCCCACGGTCCCGACCCTACGTGATGACCGCCGACTCCCTCATCCGTGTTACCGCCGTCCGGTGTCGGCGTGGTGGGTGTGGTCTCCGACACCGGGCCCGGAAGTCGCGCGACACCGTCGTACGGCTCGGGCAGAGTGTCAGGGGTGACTGCCGCTGCCACTCCTGACAGAGTTCCCTCCCGGGCCTGGTTGCCCGGCTTTCTTGTCCTGGCTGCGATCTGGGGCTCCAGCTTCCTGTTCATCAAACTCGGGGTCCGGGAGATGCACCCGCTCTACGTCACCCTCGGCCGGGTCGCCACCGGCGCGCTGACCCTGCTGGTGGTGCTGGCACTGCTGCGCGACCGGCTGCCCCGCGACCCGAAACTCTGGCTGCACCTCACCGTCTTCGCGGCGATCGGCATCGCCGTGCCGTTCACCCTCTTCGGCTACGGGGAGCAGCGGGTCTCGTCGATGCTCGCCGGCATCTGGAACGCCACCACGCCGCTGATCGTGCTGCCGTTGGCGGTGCTGGTGTTCCGGACCGAGCGGATGACGTTGCGCCGCAGCGTCGGGCTCGGGCTGGGCTTCGTCGGCGTACTGGTGGTGCTCGGGGTGTGGCAGGGGCTCGGCGGTGCCCAGTTCACCGGGCAGCTGATGTGTTTCGGCGCGGCGGCCTGCTACGGCGTCTCGATTCCGTACCAGAAGCGGTTCATCGCCGGCGGGACCGAGTCCGGGCTGGCGCTCTCCGCCGCCCAGCTGCTGATGGCGACCGCGCAGCTCGCGATTGTCGCGCCGCTGGTGGCCGGGGCCCCGCCGGTGCCGACCCGGCTCTCCGCCGAGGCGATCGCCAGTGTGCTGACGCTGGGCGCGCTCGGTACCGGCCTGGCCTTCGTGATCAACATGCGGAACATCCGGCTGGCCGGGGCGAGTACGGCCTCCACCGTCACGTACGTCATTCCGATCTTCGCGGTGCTGATCGGGGTCGTCGCGCTGCGCGAGCATCTCGCCTGGTACCAGCCGGTCGGGGCGGCGATCGTGCTGGCCGGGGTGGCGGTCTCCCAGGGACTGCTGGGCCGCAGCCGTCCCCGGGCGCAGGCCCGGGCGGCGGCCCCCGAACCGGTCCCGTCAGCCCGGCGCTGAGCCCGCCGGCACCGGATCGGGCGGTCAGCCGGCGTGCGAGCCGGTCCAGTCGAGCAGGCCCTCCGCCGACCACGTGTTGACCACCCGATCCGCCGGTACGCCGCACCGCGCCGCCCGGTCGCAGCCGAAGCGCTGCCAGTCGAGCTGACCCGGCGCGTGCGCGTCGGTGTTGATCGCGAAGAGACAGCCCGCCTCCACCGCCAGCCGGATCAGCCGCTTCGGCGGATCCTGCCGCTCCGGCCGGGAGTTGATCTCCACGGCCTTGCCGTGTTCGGCACACGCGGCGAAAACCGCGTCGGCGTCGAAGTCGCTCTCCGGCCGGGTCCGGGCCCGGTGCCCCCGGTCACCCGGGCCGGTCACCCCCGGCGGGCGGGCCGCGACCATCCGGCCCGTGCAGTGCCCCAGGATGTCCAGGTGCGGGTTGCCGACCGCGGTCACCATCCGCCGGGTCATCCGGCGGCGCTCGTCCCGCAGCTTGCTGTGCACCGAACCGACCACCACGTCCAGCCGGGCCAGCAACTCCTCGTCCTGGTCGAGTGAACCGTCCTCCAGGATGTCGACCTCGATCCCGGTCAGGATCCGAAACCCCTCCGGCAGTGCGTCGTTGACCGCGGCGACCCGGTCGAGCTGCTCGCGTAGCCGGGCCGCGGTCAGGCCCCGGGCCACGGTCAGCCGGGGCGAGTGGTCGGTCAACGCCAGGTACTCGTGACCGAGCTCGACCGCGGCGAGCGCCATCTCCTCGATCGGCGAACCCCCGTCCGACCAGTCCGAATGGGTGTGACAGTCGCCCCGCAACGCGGCCCGCAGCGCGGTCGCGGTCTCGTCCAGGTCGAGCCCCTCGGTGGCCAGCAGCCGGCGCAGGTAGACCGGTTCCTCGCCGCGCAGCGACTCGGCGACCGTCCGGGCGGTCACGTCACCGACCCCGGCCAGCTCGGTCAGCGTCCCCGCCTCCGCGCGGGCGACCAACTCCCCGGCGGGCAGGCCGGCCAGGGTCGCGGCCGCCGACCGGAAGGCCCGGACCCGGTACGTCGCCTCGTTGGCACGCTCCAGCAGAAAGGCGATCCGGCGCAGGTCGGCGACGGGGTCCCGGGCGGTCATACCGACACCGTAGCCACCGGACCTCCGCCGCGCACGGTACGCAGGCTGGTCGGACGGCTGATCCAGGTCCAGCCGTAAGAGGTTTGCGCACTGATGATCATCGTCGTAATGTCCCTGCGCCGTCCTCTGATCAGGGCGGTGACCGCGCCGTGACCCGGTGCGGGAGACAGAAACGGGGGAGGACAGGATGTCCGCGACTTTCCGTGCCCTGGCGTCGGTGGTGATGCTGGCCGGGTTCTACGTCGTCGCGCTGCTCCAACTGGGCGCCGCGCTGGCACTGGTGGTCTGGCTCGTCACGGTGATACCCGGGCTGCTGGCGGTGAAGCTCACCCTGCCGCTCATCGCCGCCTCGGGCGGCGCCGTCCTGGTCGCGCTCTGGAAGGCGGTCCGGAGCAAGCCCGAGCCGCCGCACGGGCTGCCGCTCGGCCCGGACCGGGCGCCGGAACTGTGGCGTACGGTGCACGAACTGGCCAACGTGGTGGGAACCCGTACGCCGGACGAGATCCGGCTCGTGCCCGAGGTCAACGCGGCGGTCAGCGAGGACACCAAACTGCTCGGCCTGGTCGGCGGCCGGCGCATCCTCTACATCGGACTGCCACTGCTCCAGGCGATGAACCTCGACCAGATCCGGTCCGTCCTCGCCCACGAGCTGGGGCACTACTCCGGCCGGCACACCCGGCTCGGCGGCGTGGCGTACCGGGGACGGCTGGCGATCGGCGGCACCATCGGCCGGATCGGCCCCCGCAACCCGGTCGGCTACGTCTTCCGCGGCTACGCCCGGCTCTACCTGCTGGTCGACAACGCGGTCTCCCGGCGTCAGGAACTGGAGGCCGACCAGGCCTCGGTCCAGGTCGCCGGCCGGGACGCGGCCGCGTCCGCGCTGCGGGAACTGCCGGTGCTCGACGCCGCCTGGGGCTTCTTCCACACCCGGTACGTGCAGCCCGGCTGGTCCGCCGGGTACCTCCCCGACGATCTCTTCGGCGGCTTCGCCGAACTCGTCGCCGCCCGGGCCGAGGAACTGGCGAAGCTGCGGGCGAACGAACCGGAGGAGACCGGCTCCCGGTGGGACACCCACCCGCCGATCGGCGAGCGGATCGCCGCCATCGCCGCGATGCCCGACAACCCCGCCGCCTCGGACGACCGACCCGCCGGCATCCTGCTGCCCGACCTCGGCACCGCCGGCCGCCAGCTGCAGGAACTGGTGGTCGAGGCCGGCGACCGGACCCGACTGCCCTGGCCGGAGTTCACCCACGCGATGGTCGCCGCCGGGATGCAGCGAATGGCGGACAACGTCTACCGGGCGCTGGGCCGGTTCACCGGTACGGAGGACCCGGGCCTGCCGGTCCTGCTCGAACTCGTCGAGTCGCGCCGGTTCCCCGAGTTCGCCGAGCAGCTCTTCCCCGACCACACCCGCAAGGAGGCGGTCGGTGAGTTCGTCGACGTGATGGACACCCTGCTGGTGAACGCGGCGGCCACCGCCGGTGCGGCGCAGTGGCGGCACTCCTGGTCCGAACCGGCCCGGCTGGTCGGGCGGGACGGCGAACCGCTCGACCTGACGGAGATCGCCGCCCTGGCGGTCCGCCCGGAGACCCTGCCCGAGGCGCTCGCCCGGCTCGCCGCGCTCGGCATCGACCCGGAGCAGGGTCGGATCGTGCAGCGGCGGGCCAGCGCCGACGGCTCCCGGCTGCTGGCCGGACTGGCGAACATCAAGGTCGACGGGGTGGAGCACGACATCCTGGTGCT
The DNA here is from genome assembly GCF_039871735.1 of Plantactinospora sp. B24E8. Classification (NCBI taxonomy): domain Bacteria; kingdom Bacillati; phylum Actinomycetota; class Actinomycetes; order Micromonosporales; family Micromonosporaceae; genus Plantactinospora; species Plantactinospora sp. B24E8. The sequence goes on along the minus strand of NZ_JBDPMH010000047.1, from coordinate 19,666 downwards.
CAACCGTGGGCTCGTCCTGATCGGCGGCCCGGGCAAGGCGGACAAGGGCACCAAGCGGCTCCAGGAGCTGGTCAGTTCGGTTCCGGTCGCGGAGCTGGCCGGTCGGCACCAGTTCCTGCCGTTCGAGGAGTTCACCGGCGCGGCCGTGCAGAAGCAGGTGCCGTTGAAGGCCCAGATCGCGCTGCACGACGGTCGCACGATCACCCTGCACGAGCAGTGGTCGAGCGAACTGTTGGAGAAGAAGAGCCGGGACACCCTGCTGGAGGCGCTGCAGACGGTCGCCCAGCGGTAGCGGGAACGCCGTCCGGCCCGGACCGCCGGCGCCGGTCGACGGAGTCTGGCGGTAGCCGGAAGCTCGTCCGGCCCCGGACCGTCGATGCGGTCAGCCGGTGGCGGTCGGCGGCGGAACGGGCCGGACGGCGGTGACCGTACGCCGGTCGGCGGCGACCCGGGTCACCCAGCCGCCGGCCCGGCCCAGCGCCAGCAGTTCGTCGGTCCGGGCCGGCAGCTCGACGGGGTTGCCGGCCCGGGGCGGCCAGGCCCGCCGGGCGGCCGAGCCGGGCGACAGCCAGTCGCGCAGCGCGTCGATCGGGTCGCCGGTCTCGAGCGCGCTCCGCGCCGTACCCAACGCGGCGAGTACGGCGTCCAACGCCGGCCCGACCGCCGCCGCGTTACCACCGCACATCGCGGCGATCAGTTCCGGCCGGGTCGCGGCCACCCGGGTGCCGTCCCGGTACGAACCGGCGGCCAGGGCGGTGGCGAGTGGATCGTCGGCCGCGACGGCCGCCAACGCCGCCGCCAGCAGGTGCGGTACGTGGCTGACCGCCGCCACCGCCCGGTCGTGCTCGACCGCGGTGGCCGGCACCACCCGGGCACCCAGCCCGGTGACCAGCGTCGCCAGCTCCAGCCAGTCCGGCAGCGCGGTGACCCCCGGCTCGAGGCACAGCACCCAGGCACAGCCGGTGAAAAGCTCGGCGTCGGCGGCCCCGAAGCCCGAGGTCTCCCGGCCGGCCATCGGGTGCCCGCCGACGTACCCGGCGAGCCGGCCGGCACCGTCACCCAGGTGGCGGTCGACGAGGTCACGTACCGGCTCCTTGACCGACGTGACGTCGGTGACCAGGCCGGTGTAGCCGGTGCCGACCACCTCGGCCAGTACCCCGGCCACCGCCGGCAACGGGACCGCGACCACCACCAGGTCGGCGTGCGCCACCGCGTCCCGGATCGTCCGGGCGACCTGCCAGCGCTGCTTGGCCGGCGCCTGGGCGGCGGCGGTCCGCGCGGTGGCCCGGGTGGCCGGGTCGGCGTCGTAGCCGAGCAGCTGGTGTCCGGCGGCGGCGAGGGCGCGCAGCACCGACCCGCCGATCAGACCGAGGCCGACCACCGCGACGTTCACGGGGCTGACTCTCGCACACCGGCGCCGGTCACGGCTTGCTCGGGCAGCCCTTGTCGCGCTGGTATTCCCTGACCTTGGCGGCCGGCGAGGTGTGCCGCCCCTTCCGCCAGGCGTCGAGGAACGGCGCCGGCCAGACCGCGCCCCGGCGGATCCACCAGTCCCCGGTACGCCCACACACCGGCGAGATGCCGAAGTGCAGGTGACAGACGTTGTTGGCGTTCCCGGTCCGGCCGACCGTGCCGAGTTGCTGGCCGGCCTGGACCCGTACGCCGGCGTTGATGCCGCTGGCCACCGTGTTCAGGTGTGAGCCGTAGTAGCGCACGCCGTCGTCGCCGAGCAGCGAGACCGACTTCCCGCCGTTGTTCGGCCCCTGCGGGCCGGACTTGCTGTAGTTGTCGACCCGGCTCACCTCGAGGATCTTGCCGGCCGTCACGGCGACCACCGGTGAGCCGCAGTTGGCGAAGATGTCGGTGCCCGGATATCCCGAGTGTGTCGGGTGGTAGTCGACGTTTCCGGTCCGGACCGGGAAGGCGTACCGGTGGGTTCCGGTTGTCGCCGGCGAGCTGGTGGGCTTGCGCGACGGTGACCGGCTCGGGCTGGCCGACCCGGTCGGGGTGGGGGTCGGGCGCGCCGTCGGCGGCCCGTCGGTGGTCGCGGTCGGTGCCGCCAGCTCGGGCGGTTCGAAGCGCGGCGCCTCGGGCGGCCGTCGTACGTCGGCACAGCCGGCGGCGAGCGCCGTCACCAGCAGGGCGGCGCCGACCGGCGCCAGCCAGCGTCGGGCCGTCCGGTGTCCCCGCCGCCTGACCCGGTCGACCGGGTGCCCGCCCGTGCCGCTGTTTCCATCCCGGAACATCCGGCCATAGTGGCAGATCGTTCCGTCGTCCGCCGGCCCGTCCCCGGGGTGACCGGGACCGTCCGTCATGGTGCCGTGCGGCCGGGACGTCGCCGGGTGACGGCGCGGTGCCGTGCGGACGGGCGGAGGCTCGCCGGCGGCCCGGTAGGCTGCGTGTCGGGGCCACCGTCGGTGGGAACGCCAGACGGTGGCCGGGGTTCCGCGGCTGTGCCGTGGAGGGCCGACCGGAGGAGGACGGATGTCGCGACAGCCGGCGTTCGAGCCGTACCCCGGAGCGCCGCCGGCTCCGCCCGGCGGGCCGCCGCCGTCACCCGGCGCGTGGCAGTCGCCGCCCGGAGCGCCACCCGCGCCGCCACCCCCCGGCGCGCAGGCCCGGCCAGCCTGGCAGTGGCCGGCGCCGCCCGGCAGCCCGTCCGGTCTCTTCCCGGCCCGCCCGTCCCTGCCGCCACCGCGCCCGACCTACCGGGAACCCCATCCGGTACGCCTCGGCGCGGCCCTCGCCGGTGCCGGGTCGGCGGCCCTCTGGCTGCTGATGTTCGGCCTGCTCGGTCGTGACCTCGCCGGCTACCTCTGGTGGACGTGGTTCGCCGGTACGGTGGCCTGGCTGGTCGCCCTGCTGCTGGTCCGTCGTGGTGACCGGGGTGCCGCGGTGGGGGTCGCGATCGCCGTCGCGGTGGGTTGGGCGATCGCCATGGGGCTGCTGTTGACACGTTGGCGGTCGACCGCCGACTGGCCGCTCTGGTGACCGCGCGGACTGTCTGAAATCGGTCAGATCACCTTTCGGTCGCGGCGCTCGGTAAGGCTGTGGATGCAGCCCGCTACCGGCCTTGACGAACCGCCCGGGACTCGGCACTCTCGGCGTTATGGCCTGGACAGAACATCGACTCGACCCCGACCGCAGCCGCCGTCGGTTGCAGCTTCTCGCGGAGCTCGCCGGGGCCAAGTCGGTGCGCGAGCGGGAGCATCCGCGCCGCGCCCGCGTCGACCGACTGCGGGAGCTGATCGCCACCCGTCGCCGTCTGGCGAACTGACCCGGGCGGACCGCCCGCTCGATTCCCACCGGCTCCTTCGGGGCGTTGGGTGGGCCCACCCGGATACGACCGGATACCGTCACGCGTGACAGAGGGTCGGCTGTGACACGACGAGTCGGCTGTGATGTGCGGCTGGGGGCCGCGGGGTAATTGGGGGGACCGTGTCGTACTTCGCTGCGGCCGTGGTGCGCCACGCGTCCGGTTGGACCGCCGCAGAGGTGGATCTGAACGGCGCCGGCGACGTCGACGAGGTGGCGGACCTGCTCCGGGATGTCGACCCGGACGCCGACATCTCACTGCTCTTTGTCGAGTCGGACGACACGTATCTGGCCATCATGCGGCTGGACGAGGGCGAGGATCTGCGCATCTTCGGCTCCGACTCGGCGTACGCCGAGGAGTCGCGACTCGGCGCGCTGCTGGTCGGCGACCTCAAGGCGCCGGCGCTGGAGATCGACGACGTGGCCGAGCCGGCCGGAGCCTCGGCGAGCTCGACCGCCGACGCCGACGCCGACGACGAACCGGCGACAGATCCCGACGCCGACCCGGTCGGTGACGCGGACCTCCTCGCCGACCTCGGCATCTCCGCGCACCGCCTGCTCGCGCTCTGCGCACACGAGGGCATGATGCCGGCCGACGTCACCACCGAGGTCTGTCAGGTGCTCGGCTGTGGCAACGAGGTCGAGGAACTCCGCGAGGCGTGATCGGACGCCGGCAGCGGCACGAGTCGTGGATGCGGCGGGCCCTGGAGGTCTCCGTCGCTCTCCCACCGCAGTCCGCTGCCCTCCCGCCGCAGCCCGACGTTCCGGTCGGTGCGGTGGTCTACGGGCCGGACGGCGCCGAACTCGCGGTCGGGCGTAACGAGCGGGAACTCACCGGAGACCCGACCGCGCACGCGGAGATCCTCGCGCTGCGCCGGGCCGCCACGGTGGTCGGCGAGTGGCGGCTGACCGGCTGCACCCTGGTCGTGACGCTGGAGCCGTGCACCATGTGCGCCGGCGCGCTGGTGCTGGCCCGGATCTCCACCCTGGTCTTCGGCGCATGGGAGCCGAAGACCGGCGCGGTCGGCTCACTCTGGGACGTGGTACGCGACCCTCGGCTCAACCACCGCCCCGAGGTGTACGGCGGAGTGCTGGCAGCGGAGTGTGCCACCGCACTCCGCACCTTCTTCCGCTGACCAGCTTTTCCACAGGGTTGTGGACAACTTGGGGAACCTGTGGAAAACGTGTGTACGACGCTCGTCCCGGAGCGCCCGGCGCCGGCATCCCGAAGCCCGGGGACGGTCGCATTCTCAGTGATCATGACCGGTGGACGGGCCCGGACGGGGCCGTTGTCCCCGATTCCTTCCGGTACCACGGCCGGGTTCCCGGACTGTGGAAACGTTACTGGTCCGACCGGGCCGCGACGGCCGGCAGCGTCACCGTCAGGACCGGGCCGCGACGGCCGGCAGCGTCACCGTCACGACCAGGCCGCCACCGTCGCGCGGCTCGGCGTGCACCGTACCGCCGTGGGCACCGGCCACCGCCCGGACGATCGACAGGCCGAGCCCGAAACCCCGTCCGCCGTCGACCCGCTCCTGACGCAGTCGCCGGAACGGCTGGAAGATCGTCTCGATCTCGTACCCCGGCACGACCGGCCCGGTGTTCGCCACGATCAGCCGCGCCCAGCCGTCGACGGTGTCGGTGCTGACCCACACCCACCCGTCGGTCGGGACGTTGTGTCGTACCGCGTTCTCCAGCAGGTTCTGGGTCAGCCGCTCCAGCAGGACCGGGTCACCGGTGGTGGGCGCGGGCGTCGACCGCAGGTGTACCGGGATGTCGGTCGTCGCGGACGCCTGGTCGGCCAGGTACGTGACCACCTCGGCGAGGTCGACCGGCGTACGGTCGACGACCCGCTGCTCCGAGTCGGCGAGGGTGAGCAGCCCGTCGATCAGCCGCTCGTGGCGTTCGTTGACCGCCAGCAGCGTCTCGCCGAGCTGGCGCAGCTCGGCCGGAGCGTCCGGGCGGGTCACCGCGAGTTCCAGCAGTGACCGGTTCAACGCCAGTGGCGTACGCAGCTCGTGCGAGGCGTTGGCGACGAACCGGCGCTGCCCGTCGAAGGACCGGTCCAACCGTTCCACCATCAGGTCGAAGGTGTCGGCCAGCTCCTTCACCTCGTCGTGCGGCCCGCGCAGGGCGATCCGTTCGTGCAGCCCGTGCCCGGCCACCCCGGCGCCGGCGATCCGCCGGGCGGTGCCGGTGATCTGGTGCAGCGGCTGCAACGCCCGGCCGGCGATCAGCCAGCCGAACCCGACGGCGATCGTCGACACCACGGCCAGCGCGATGCCACCCTGGGTGAGCAGCGACTCCAGCGCGTTCGCCCGGGCCTCGTCCTGGAGCTGCCGGGCGTAGATCCGCAGCTGGTCGATGTTGTCGGGGGAGAGCAACTTACCGGGCTCCACCCCCGGTGCCAACTGCTTGACGTCGGCCAGCTTGACCCCGACCGGGCTGGGCATCTGCTGCCCGACCAGCACGTACGTCACGCCGAGCAGGACGATGCCGGCGAGCAGGAAGAGACCGCCGTAGACGAGGGTCAGGCGGGCGCGGATGGTCAGTCGTTTCACCGGATCTGATACCCCACTCCCGGCACCGTCTCCACGACCTGCGGGTCGCCGAGCTTGCGGCGCAGCTTCATCACCGTCACCCGGACCACGTTGGTGAACGGGTCGATGTGCTCGTCCCAGGCCCGTTCCAGCAGCTCCTCGGCGGAGACCACGGCTCCGCCGGCCCGCATCAGCTCGGCGAGCACGGCGAACTCCTTGCGGGACAACGCGACGTACCGGCCGTCGCGGTAGGCCTCGTGCCGGGCCGGGTCGACCACGATCCCGGACCGGACCAGTTTCGGCGGTGCCGCCGGCCGGGCCCGCCGGAGCAGCGCGTGCACCCGGGCGGAGAGCTCCACCAGCGCGAACGGCTTACCCAGGTAGTCGTCGGCGCCGATGGCCAGCCCGGCGACCCGGTCCCGGACCGCCGAGGCGGCGGTGAGCATCAGCACCCGGGTCTCGCCCCCGCCGTCGACGATCGCCCGGCACACGTCGTCGCCGTGCACCACCGGCAGGTCACGGTCGAGCACCACCACGTCGTAGTCGTGGACGCCGAGCCGCTCCAGGGCGGCGTCGCCGTCGTACGCGACATCGACCGCGAACGCCTCCCGCCGCAACCACTCGGCGATCGCGTCCGCGAGCAGCTTCTCGTCCTCCACCACCAGCACCCGCATCGCCCAATGGTGACTCGCTCCCGGTAACCCCGCCGTTAACGCCGCCCCGGCGACTGCCCGGGAAGGGCGACCGGGGCGGATAACCGGGGCGTAAACGTCGACGGTTACGCCCGGGATACCGCCGACGGTGTCGACTCGTCCGTATCGGCCGGCGGACCGCGTCGGCCCCACGGAAGGAGTTGTGCCATGCGCCGACGATTGTTCGGCGGCCTGCTGGCCCTGCCGTTGCTGCTCGGTCCGGTGCTCGCCGGGTGTGCCGGTGGGCCGAGCGGGCCGGAGGTGGCCACCGCCGGCGGCGGGGCCGGCGCGTCACCGAGCACCAGCGCCGCGCCGGTCAGCGACGAGGACCGGCAGCGGGAGTTCGCCCGCTGCATGCGGGAGAACGGTGTCGAGATGCCGGACCCGGAGCCCGGCAAGGGCCCCCGGATCCGGCTCGGTGGGAACGTCGACCCGGAGAAGGCGCAGGCCGCGATGGAGCAGTGCCGCCACCTGCTGCCCAACGGCGGCAAGGCACTGGATCTCAGCCCGGAGCAGATCGAGCGGATGCGGGAGATGGCGAAGTGCATGCGGGAGAACGGCGTTCCGGACTTTCCGGACCCGAACCCGGACGGCAGCCTCGACCTCAAGTCGCTCGGCCTCAAGCTGGACGACCCGAAGCTGAAGGCCGGTCTGGAGAAGTGCCGTAAGGGCGGCCCGGTCGTGATCACGGGTGGGGGCGGCAAGTGACGACCGGCACACCCGTACCAGCCGGTCCGTCGGTGTCGACGGCGTCCGCCACCGACACCGACGACCGGGCCCAGGAACAGCCGTCCCCGACCGGTCCGGGCCGGCGCCGCCGGTCCGGCCGGGTCCGGGGGGTGGCGGTCGCGACCACCGCCGTGCTCGCGGTGGCGGCCGGGGTCGCGGCCGCGGTCGGCTACGGCGGCAACGACGGGGGTACGGCGACCGCCAGTGTGCTGCCCCCGGCGACCGCCCAGGTCACCCGGCAGACGCTGGTCGACGCGGAGACCGCCGACGGCGAGCTCGGGTACGGCGAGACGCGTACCGCCGTGGCCCGCACCCCGGGCACGGTCACCTGGCTCGCCGACACCGGCGACCGGGTCGGCCGGGGCAAACCGCTGTACGCGGTCGATAACCACAAGACCGTCCTGCTCTACGGCAGTCTGCCGGCGTACCGGACGTTGCGTCCCGGGCTGACCGGTGCGGACGTCGAACAGTTCGAGAAGAACCTGGCGAAACTCGGCTACGACGGGTTCACCGTCGACGACGAGTACACGTCGGCGACCGCCGAGGTGGTCGAGGAGTGGCAGGACGACCTCGGGCTGGAGCAGACCGGTCGGGTGGAACTCGGCCAGGTCGTGTACGCCTCCGGCGAGGTCCGGGTGGAGAGCCACGAGGCGACGGTCGGGGACGCGGTCCAGCCGGGGGCCGGAGTGCTCGGCTACACCAGGACGGCCCGGGTGGTGACCGTCCTGCTGGACGTGGACGACCAGCGGCTGGCGAAGCGGGACGCCGAGGTCACCATCACCCTGCCGGACGGCAAGGACGTCGCCGGAAAGATCACCGGCACCGAGACGGTGATCGAGACCGGTAGCGGCGCCAACGCCGAACCGGAGACGAAGATCGAGGTGACCGTGGCGGCCGACGACCCGAAGCAGCTGGCCGGCTTCGACCGGGCGTCGGTCGAGGTCGCCTTCACCGCCGAGGAACGTACGGACGTGCTGACCGTGCCGGTCGCCGCGCTGCTCGCGCTCGCCGAGGGCGGGTACGGCGTCGAGGTCGTCGACGGGACCAGCACCCGGATCGTGGCGGTACAGACCGGGTTGTTCGCCTCCGGCCGGGTGGAGATCTCCGGTGACGGGCTGGCCGAGGGGGCGACCGTGGGGATGCCGAAGTGACCGGGGAGCAGGGCATCGTCGTACTCGACCGGGTGACGAAGGTCTATCCGGGCGGGGTGACCGCACTCGGCGGGGTCTCGCTGACCATCCGGGCCGGGGAACTGGTGGCGATCGTCGGGGCGTCCGGTTCCGGCAAGTCCACCCTGCTGCACCTGATCGGCACCCTGGACCGGCCGTCCGACGGTTCCGTGCACATCGACGGGTACGACGTGGCGAAGCTCTCCGACCGGCGACTGTCCGCCCTGCGGTCGTCCCGGATCGGGTTCGTCTTCCAGCAGTTCCACCTGGCTCCCGGCGTGCCGGTGGTGGACAACGTCGCCGACGGGCTGCTCTACGCGGGCGTACCGCTGCGGCAGCGCCGACGGCGGGCGGAGGCCGCGCTGGTCCGGGTCGGGCTCGGGCACCGGCTCGACCACCGGCCGCACGAACTCTCCGGCGGTGAACGGCAGCGGGTGGCGATCGCCCGGGCGGTGGTCGGCAATCCGCCGCTGCTGCTCGCCGACGAGCCGACCGGCAACCTCGACTCGACCTCCGGGGCGGGGGTGCTGGCGCTGCTACGCGAACTGCACGCGGCCGGGACGACGGTGGTGGTGATCACCCACGACCGGGAGATCGCCGCGAGTCTGCCCCGGCAGGTCCAGGTCCGGGACGGCCGGGTGGTCGCCGACACCGGCACCGACACCGACACCCGCGTCGGGTCCCGGGCCGTCGACGTCGGGCGGGCGGTCGCCGTACCGGAAGGGGTGCGCTGATGGTCGGGTCAGACCGTGCCGCCCGGCTGGTGCCGGCCCGGCTGCGGCCGCGAGACGTGCTGCGGGTCGGCGGGGTCGGGCTGCGGACCCGGCCGCTGCGGGCCTTCCTCTCCGCGCTCGGCATCGCGATCGGGATCGCGGCGATGATCGCCGTGGTCGGCATCTCCTCGTCGTCGCGGGCCGAGCTGGACCGGACGCTCGCCGCGCTCGGCACCAACCTGCTGACCGTCGCCCCCGGCAGCACCATGTTCGGCGACGACGCGCAGCTGCCCGAGGAGTCGGTGGCGATGATCGGCCGGATCGGTCCGGTGCAGCAGGTCTCCGCCACCGGCACCCTTTCGGAGGCCCGGGTCTACCGCAGCGACCGGATCCCGGCGGCGGAGAGCGGTGGGATCGCCGCCCGGGCCGCTCGACTCGACCTGCTCGACACGGTCGGGGTGACGGTCGCCAGCGGCACCTGGCTGAACGAGGCGACCGCGCGTTATCCGGCGGTGGTCCTCGGCGCGTCGGCGGCGCAGCGGCTCGGGATCGGCAGCGCCGATCCGGACGTCCAGATCCAGGTCGGCGGGAGGTGGTTCACCGTCGTCGGGATCCTGACCCCGGCACCGCTCGCCCCGGAACTGGACCTGTCGGCGCTGGTCGGCTGGGCGGCGGCCCAGACGTACCTGGACTTCGACGGCCACCCGACCACCGTCTACACCCGGTCGGCCGAGTACGCCGTCGAGGCGGTCCGGGCGGTGCTCGGCGCCACCGCCAACCCGCAGGCGCCGAACGAGGTGGAAGTCTCCCGGCCCTCGGACGCGCTCGCCGCGCAGCAGGCGACCGACGAGGCGTTCACCGGGCTGCTGCTCGGACTCGGCGCGGTCGCGCTGCTGGTCGGCGGGGTCGGGGTGGCGAACACGATGGTGATCTCGGTGCTGGAACGGCGGGCCGAGATCGGGCTGCGCCGTTCGCTCGGCGCCACCCGGGGCCAGGTACGCACCCAGTTCCTCGCCGAGTCGCTGCTGCTCTCCGCGTTGGGCGGGGTCGGCGGGGTGCTGATCGGGATCGGGGTCACCTCCGGGTACGCCCTCTCCCGGGACTGGCCGACCGTCGTGCCGAGCTGGGCGATGGCCGGCGGGGTCGCCGCCACGCTGCTGATCGGCGCGGTCGCCGGGCTCTATCCGGCGATCCGGGCCGCTCGGCTCGCCCCGACGGAGGCCCTCGCCACCCCCTGACGGGTTCCGGGGCCCGCCCCAGCCGGCGAAACCGGCTCCCTCCCCGGGGCGGGTCCCGGCCGTCAGGGGCTCCACCGTCGGCCGACGTCGAGCGCCTGTCATCGGCCGGGATGTGGATGTCTGGCGGCGGTGCCCGAACTCAGCGGGTGGCCGACCGTGCGATGACCGAGTCGATCAGCGAGCACATCAGGCCCGCGGCGGCGGTCACGTCGAGACCGTTTCTGCGTACGAGGGACTGCCAGGTGCTGAAGGCCGTGGCATGGCCGACGGCCGCCTGGAGCAGGGAACGGTCGGCGGTGGACGAATACCCTCCGGTCAGGGCTTCGCCGACCGTGTCCAGATACTCGGCGAAGGGTTCGATGACCTGTTTGATCTCGGCGGACCGGTCACTGTCCCGGAGGGTGTTGGCCAGCACCGGCTCCACCGCAGCATAGAAGTCGTAGAGTTCCTCGAGCGCCGTGGCGATCCGCTCGCGGGGTGGTTCGAGCGCCTGCCACGCCGTGACGTCCGGCCAGGGGTGACGCTTCCAGTATTCGGTGGAGCATGCCTGCAGCAGGTCCGCCTCGGTCGGGAAGTACCGGTAGACCGTGTGCCGCTGCACTCTCGCCAACGCCGCGATGTCGACAATGGTGGTTCGGGCCGGTCCCACCGTCCCGTGCAGTTCGATCGCCGCGTCCGTGATACGTCGACGCGTCTCGGCCATCGCCTCGGCGCGACGCCGAAGCTCGTACCTGCGGGTGACACCCTTACCGTCAGCCATCGCCTCTCTCCTGGCGTTCCTGCCGCAAGTGTGCCCGACAGTGGCCCGCTGCGGCCGGGGGTGGACGGAGGTCGGGAGTTTCCGTACCGGTGCTTCAGGTTCATTCGCTGATGTGCCGTGTTGTTCTGTCTGTCGGCTTCCGCTTGCCCCGGTCCGCTCTCGGCGTCGCCTCTAATTTCAATGTACACGTGTGTTCTGCGAAACTTGCCGGTCCGCCGGGCCGCCGCTACATTTTCAGGGAACGTTGGTGTGCGGTGAAATTTTTGGCCCGCCGGCGCCCACCCGCTACCCGGGCGCGTCGGCCGGCCCGCCCACGCCGTCGCACCCCCGCCGCCCGCCCCTGCGCTGACGGCACCGCGCCCGACAGGGCGGATCAGAGACGGAGACAGCACGGTGACGCAGATGCAGTCGGTAGTCGTACCCGGGCTCGGCCAGCCATGGGAGCTGAGGAGCGCGGACGTTCCAGAGGTCAGAGCGGGGAAGGTCCTCGTCAGGGTCCACGCCAGCGGAATCTGTGGCACCGACGTGTGGATCACCGAGGGAAAACTGTCGTTCGGCGTCGACTTCCCGATGCGGCTCGGACACGAGGGTGTCGGTGAGGTCGTCGCCGTCGGGGAGGGGGTGACCGCCCGCTCGGTGGGAGACCGGGTCGGACTGCTCACCCTGCAGAGCGGCTGCGGGACCTGCGCCTGGTGTCGGCGGGCCGAGCCGCTGGACTTCGTCACCGCCGCCAACTGTGCGCAGCCGGTGCTGACCGGAATGAACGTGGACGGCGCCCACGCCGACTACGTCGCCATCCCCGCGAACGCCACCGTCCCGTTGCCCGACGGGCTGCCGTACGAGCACGCCGCCCCGCTGATGTGCATCGGCTACACCGCGTGGAGCGGCCTGCGCCGGGCCAACCCCCAGCCGGGCGAGCGGATCGCGGTCTCGGGCATCGGCGGCATGGGCCACCTCGCGATCCAGTACGCCAAGGCGAGCGGCCTCACCACCATCGCCGTCACCGGTTCACCCGAGAAGCAGGAACTGGCCCGCCAACTCGGCGCGGACATCGTCGTGGCCACGGGCGCCGAGCTTCGGGAAGCGGGCGGAGCGGACATTCTGCTGCACACCAACAGCTCCAACAGCGCCGCGGCGGACGCCCTCCAGGGAGTCGCGCCCCGGGGCCGTGTCGTGCTCATGGGCATCGGGTTCGACACCTTCGCCGTACCCAACATGCCGATGATCATGAACAGCCTCCAGCTTCTCGGCTCCGCCCACAACGGCACCCGGTACCTGGTGGAGGCCCTGCGGATCGCCGCCGAGGGCAAGGTCACCCCGATGGTCGAGACCTACGACAAGAACCGCGCCGCCGAGGCGTACCAGCGGGCTGCGGACGGAAAAGCCCGCTTCCGCAGCGTCATCACCTACGCCTGACCGACAGTCCCGTCCGGCGTATCCGTCACAGAGATCACAGGAGAAGAGCAGTCTTGCAACCCACCGCAGGTCATCCGAGTCCCACACCCTTCAGCGGGGAGGCGGTCGCCGCACTGGTCGCCGCCACCGACGGGCTCGTGCTGCTGCCCGGCGACGAGGGGTACGCGGCCGAATGTGCCGCGTACAACCTGGCCACCCCACACCGGCCGGCGATCGTGGTCGGTGCCACGAGCCCAGGCGACGTCCAGGCAGCCGTGCGGTTCGCGGTCGCCCACAACCTGCCGGTCGCCGTGCTGGCCACCGGTCACTCGGCACTCTCCTCGAACGGAGCGGTGCTGATCACCACCCGCCGGATGGACTCGGTGACCATCGACGCCGAACGGCGAACTGCCCGGATCGCGGCCGGAGTACGTTGGCAGCAGGTCATCGACGAGGCCAGCAGGTACGGGCTGGCGCCGCTGAGCGGCTCGGCGCCCACCGTCGGCGCGGTCAGCTACACCCTCGGCGGTGGGCTCAGCCCGATCGGCCGGACCTTTGGTTACGCCGCCGACCACGTACGCCGCATCGAGCTGGTGACCGCGGACGGTGCCCTACGTGAGGTGAGTGCGGAGCAGGAGCCGGAGTTGTTCTGGGCGCTGCGCGGCGGCAAGGGGAACTTCGGCGTCGTCACCGCCCTGGAGTTCAACCTCTTCCCGTTCGACCGGATCTACGGCGGCGGCCTCTACTTTCCCGGTGAGCGGGCCGCCGAGGTACTCACCGCCTGGAGCGCCTGGACCGCCGACCTGCCGGACGAGATGACCTCGTCGATCGCGCTGCTCCGGCTGCCCCCGGCCCCCGAACTGCCGGAGCCGCTGCGGGGACAGTTCGTGGTCCACGTCCGGATCGCGTACGTCGGACCGGCCGAGGAGGGCGCGCGACTGGTCGCGCCCCTGCGGGCGATCGGCCCGACCTTGATCGACTCGGTGGCGGACCTGCCCTACGTCGCCGTCGGCTCGATCCACAGCGACCCGCCGATGCCGATCCCGTTCCACGACCGCTCGACCCTGCTCCGGGAGTTCAGCCCGGAGGTCGTCAACACGGTCGTCCAGCTCGCCGGCCCGGACGTGCAGAGCCCGCTCGTCGCGTTGGAGATCAGGCACCTCGGCGGCGCGCTGGACCGCCGACCCGGGTCGGGGAACGCGATCGACACCCGCGGTTCGGCGTTCCTCCTCTACGGTGTCGCCTTCGGCGGCCCCGACCAGGCCGAGGCGTTCGACGGGTACCTGACCGGTCTGATCGCCGCGGTGGAGCCGTGGAGCACCGGGCAACGCTTCGTGAACTTCTTCAGCGCCGCCGACGCCACCACCGAGGGGGTACCGGCCGGGTACCGCCCAGAGACGTACCAGCGGCTGGTCGAGGTCAAGAAGGCGTACGACCCGCAGAACATCTTCCGGCTGAACCACAACATCCCGCCCGCCTGACACTACGGGCACAGGTAATCCCGCCCGCGGGTCCTGCCCGGTAACTGGTACCGGGCAGGACCTGCGGGCGGTGTCGATTCGGGTTTGCTCGTGGTCCTCCGAGATCTCTTGGTGGGACGACGGGCGGTCAGGCGACGATGGTGTCCAGGGCGACCTCGACCATCTGCCCGAAGGTCTGCTCACGCTCCTGGGCGGTGGTCGCCTCACCCCGCTTGATGTGGTCACTGACGGTCAACACGGTCAACGCCCGCGCCTTGAACCGGGCCGCGATCGTGTAGAGCGCCGCCGACTCCATCTCGACCGCCAGTACGCCGTACTCGGCGAGGCTGTCGTACAGGTCGGGGCGGTCGGTGTAGAAGGCGTCCGCGGCCAGCACCGGCCCGACCCGCATGCTGATGCCGCGCCGCTGGGCCACCTCGACCGCCGTACGCAGCAGCCCGAAGTCGGCGACCGGGGCGTAGTCGATCAGTCCGTCGAACCGGACCCGGTTCATGTTCGAGTCGGTCGAGGCGCCGTTCGCCGCGATCACGTCCCGCAGGTTCAGGTCGTCGCTGAGCGCCCCGCAGGAGCCGACCCGGATCAGTGAACGGACCCCGTACTCGTTGATCAGCTCGTGGGCGTAGATGGAGGCCGAGGGCATGCCCATCCCGGAGCCCTGCACCGATACCTCGGTACCGTGCCAGCGGCCGGTGAAGCCGAGCATGCCGCGCACCGTCGAGTAGCACTTGGCGTCCTCGAGGTAGGTCTCCGCGATCCACTTGGCCCGCAGCGGGTCGCCCGGCATCAGGACCCGCTCGGCAATCTCGCCAGGCTTGGCGCCAATGTGCGTACTCATGTGAGGTGATCCTGCCACGTCGGCCCGACGGATACCGCCGCGACGTACGCCGGAGGCGTCAGGTACCCTTCTCGGCGGTGGTGTGTCCGAGTGGCCTAAGGAGCACGCCTCGAAAGCGTGTGAGGGTTTACGCCCTCCAAGGGTTCAAATCCCTTCACCACCGCCACTGAACAGGCGAAACGCCCGGCAGGTCGGAGACGACCCACCGGGCGTTCTGCTTGTGGTCTCAGTTGTCCCTCAACGGGCGGGTACGCGGGCCCCGGTGGCGCCCTGGTCGCCATCGTCAGCCGGAACGTTCGGCCCCTCCCAGCGCAGCCCACCGACGGGGTTCGCGATGTCCCGCCGGACCTGCCGGGCGGCCGCCGCCGTAGGGGTACTCGTGGTGTTCCTGACCACCGGCACCGCCCTCGCGAAGGCCGACAGTGCGCGCACCGGCGAGTACGGCCAGCCGGGATACACGGAGAACGACACGAGCGAGAAGCTGCGTACCAACGGCGTCGACTTCCGCCAGGTGGTCGAGCAGTTGCGTCCGGCAGAGGTACCGGCACCGCCGGGCTACTCCTTCACCCCGGACGTCAACGTGTTCATCACCGGGTTGGGCGACGAACCGGCGACGATACAGGTGACTGCCGTGCAGGCGATGTACGCCCTCTGGGCAGCCTGCGCCTGGGAAGCCGAGTGGTTGACCGCCTACACCGCCGGAGACGGGCCTCGGACCGCGGCGGCCGTCGCCGTGCTGCGGGATGTGCCGTCGTGGCCCCTCGTCATCAAGGTCGACGGGAGCGGTATCCGCGAGCAGCACCGGAAGGTGGCCGAGGCGGCGGTGCGAGGAGACGAGACGGCCGTACGGGACGGCCTGCGCCGCAACTGCCGGTATTGGCGCACCGCGTGCGCCAATACCACGATTCGTGAGCCGCTATTTGCCGCAGGTCGGGCAACGGTCGTGGACGGAGATTGTCGGAATGCCAGCTGTCTCGCTGGAACGTGCCCGCATCGCGAGCGCCACAGCCAGGGTTACCCCGCCCAGGATGAATATGGCGGCGGTGGTCCCGGTGATGACGCGGAAGTCGGCGTATCCGGCGCCCACGACGGGGGCGATGTTTTCGGACAGGGGATACAGCGCGAGTAGGCCGACCGGGGTGAGCAGAACGAGGAGCGCCCAGAGCCCTCGGGCGTCACCGCGCAGAGACAGCATGGCTGCGGCGAGCATGGCGGTTAGCAAGAGAACCGCGCCGGCCTCCGGGAGGATTGCGGCTCCATAGCTGAACCGGTAGAACCATGCGCTGCTCCCGGACAGCGCACCGACTGCGATGAGGGCTGCCGCCGGCGTTGTCGCCAAGGGTATGAGGCGATGGCGCAACGCTGTGTGGGAGGGAATTGCCAGCGCCAGCAGGCCCAGCGCCGCCTGGGGAAGCAGGACGAGCAAGTACGGGCGGGGCAGGTCGAACAGAGCGGCGACGGGTACCACGGCAACGGTGAGCAACAGTGCCAGTCCGATGGCAACGCGCGCCCACCGGGATGGGGCGAAGATATGAACGACGGCGGCCAGCAGCCAACAGGCCCATACGATGACGCCAGTGGTAGCGAATGGCCCGAAGGCTGGCGAGCCCCACAGACCTGAGATGGTGACCACTTCGGCAGCGATCCAGAAGCCGGCGAGCGCGGTCGCGGTGATGTAGCTCAGGACAGCGGCGAGGTGCAGGCCGGGTATGAGATCGGCAGCGCCGGCAGCGCGTAGGCGTTCACGGACACCCCCCACCAGCACGTCCACCGTGTCGAGGATCGACGGCCAACGGCGGTCGGGGCCGGCCAGGTCGAGATACGTGCCGACGATCTCGCCGCTCCGTGCCTGGCGGTAGCCGGCGGGGTAGGCCCGCAACAGTCGCCGGTATCGGCGTTCCAGGTCCCTCATGCCAGTCCTGCCAGCGCACGTGGGATAAGGGGCCGGGCCGCCGGAGTCGGGTGGCCCAAGCGGGCCGTGGCCGCCTCCACGTTGCGCCGCAGGCGCTCGGTCTCGGCCGCAAGGGTGGCATTGCCGGCGACCGAGAGACGGTAGTAGCGGCGCAGGCGACCGTCCACGACCTCCTCCCGGTCGACTTCGATGAGGCCCGCCTCCACCAACCGGTCGAGTGCGCCGTACAAGGTGCCGGGCCGCATGGATAGCCGACCCGAGGAAAGGGCCGCCACCTCCCCGATGATCCCGTAGCCGTGCAGTGGCGGGCCAGCGAGAGCGGTGAGGATCCAGAAGGTCGGTTCCTGCAGCGGTGTGTTCACCCTGGCAATATATCGGCCGCGAAGGTATGGCAGTGGCAGATCGTTGACGAACGTCTGACCCGGTCGGTGCTGGTCGCGGCGCATCCATGTGCCGGTAGCCGATACCCTCCGTCGGCCACGCCGAGGCGGTGGCTCCTGGGCCTTTCGAGCCGACAGGGTGCCGGGTCGATCGCGAACCGCTGTCCGGCGATGTTCCGTCGGGACGACGCCCACCCGTAGTCTCATTCGCGGCTGTACTCGGGTTCAGCGGCGAGATGCCCCGACATCCCTGCAGGGGCCGAGGCGTCTCGCGATGATCAGGCTGCCGTCAGCTTCCGTAGGACATATTGGTTGAGACTCAGCCCGTCCTCTGCGGCGTGGATTGCCAGCTCGCGGTGCAAGCTTTCTCCGACGCGAACATTGAACTTTCCTGAGTAGCTACGTTCGGCGAATGGCTCCGGTACTTCCTCGCCCCGCTGCTGCATGTCTGCGACCACGTCACGCAGTACGTCCTGAAGCCCCTGCAGGGCTTCGATCTGGGAGGAGGCCAACCACGAGAGGGATGGGAACTCGGCGCAGGTGGCGACGAACTCGTTGTCCTGGGCTGACCACGTAACGCGGTAGGTGTAGTGGGTCACCTCGGGATGGGTGGCTTGCATTACATGCCCTCCTTCCTGGCGATCGCCTTCAGTACTTGCCTTACCTGATACGCCTTGGCTTTGCCTTTGTCGTTTTGTATATTCACGCGCGGGTCTCCCGCCCACGGCATTTTGAACACTGCGTGGGAAGTGCCGACTTGTCGAGGCTCTCCGAAGTAGTGTTCACACACCCTCTTGAGATCGTTGTAAGTGATGTTCTGCGGGTTGCTTCGCATCGCCTCTATGATCTTTTCTACCGAGGGCACACCTTGATAGTACTGCTGGTGGTACCAGGGCGGCAATGCTTTGGGTCGTGCCCACCCGTAGCCATGTCTGTGCCTGTGGCTGTTCGACCCTCGACCACGCCTCCGACAGCAGGATGTCCCGGGAGCTGCCATCGACGGGGGTTGGTTGGCGTCGAGCAGGGTGTAGCTGCGAAGCTCGCCGACAACAGCCGTTGTGGTTTCCGCCTCACCGGGCCGACGGTGCGTGTCGACGGGTGCGTAGTGGCGGCGTGTGCCGGAGGCGGAGGTCGTCTCAATCGTCGTCTCGTTCAGGCGCGTTCAGCGGCGACCGGCCGCATCCGGGCAACGGCCATCGCCGCAGTCCACGGACGGCGCCGGTCTTGGTTGAACGGTGACCGGCAGACCTCGAAAGCGTGTGAGGGTTTACGCCCTCCGCGGGTTCAAATCCCGCCGCCACCGCCACTGAACAGGCAGAACGCCCGGTGGGTCAGAAACGACCCACCGGGCGTTCTGCCTGTGGTCGCAGTTTCGGTCGCTGAGCGCCTCGGCGACCGTGAGACTGTCCTCGTAGAAGTCCCGATCACGAACGCGACCGCGATCAGTGCCGCAAGCGTTAGCGTGCCGGTCACCCACAGCAACGGCACGATCGCGGCAGCGGCGGTCGCGGCCAGATCGCTCACGATCATCGTCGTGCGGGGCGACCACCGGTCGGCGAGCGCACCGGCTGGCAGGCCGAGGATTAGCCATGGTGACCAGCTCGCCGCCGCCAGGACTCCCATCCGGCGGACCGGCATCCAGCTGCGTGGCCGCGAGCAGCGACAGCAGCGTCGCCGTGGTCGCGGTACCGAACAGGGCTGACGGCTTCACCGAACCAGAAGACTCGGAAAGCGCGAGGGAGACGGGGGGACGCCCGTCTCCCTCGATTCAAAATCTGGCCCACCAACTATCAGCTCGCTCAGGCCGCGGCGCGGTCGGCGAGTGTGCGGCGACGCAGCGCGGTGTCGGTCAGTGAGCGCGGGGGCAAGGGAGCGTTGGGGTTGTACAGGTTGGTCCCGGGCGGCACGATCTCGTCGATCCGGTCGAGGGCCGCATCGTCCAGGGTTAGCGCGGCGCCCTTGAGGAGATCCTCCAGCTGCGGCATGGTCCGCGGTCCGATGATCGCCGAGGTGACCCCCGGGTGGGCCACGGTGAACGCAATGGCGAGCTGCGGGAGGGTGCAACCGATGTTTTCCGCGAGTTCGACGAGCTGCTCGACGACGTCGAGCTTGGCGGCGTTTTCCGCGATCGTGGGATCGAATCGTTCCGGCCGGATTGTGGGACGGCCGGTTGAGAGGTCGATGGGCTGGTTCTTGCGATACTTGCCGGTGAGGAACCCGAAGGCCAGTGGGCTCCAGACCAGCACGCCCATTCCGTAGCGCTGGCAGACGGGCAGGACCGAGGCCTCGATCCCGCGGGCCAGGATCGAATACGGCGGCTGCTCGGTGCGGAAGCGTCCGAGGCCACGACGCTCGGAGACGTGATGCGCCTCGACGATCTCCTCAGCCTCGATCCACCGATGCGGTTCGTGTTGATCGCAGTTGAATAGATTTGATCCGATGTGGTTTCGGGGCAGGGTGGATTCGCCGATTACGTGGTCGGCTTGCTCGGGGCAGGGTTGTGCGGG
>NZ_JBDPMH010000046.1:0-51546 GCF_039871735.1 Plantactinospora sp. B24E8 | reverse complement strand
TCCGCGCCCGCCCCGCCACCACCGCGTCCACCCGCCGGTCACCGACCAGACTGGACAGTTCAGCCCGCTGCTGCTGCGTCAACCCCACGAGCCAGAGTCAATCACCACGAAGTAACACCAAGCCACGTAAAAGATCTCAATTACGCGACAGTAGTGGCGGCGCGCCTTTCGTTGCTGGGTACCGGTGCGGCCTCGGCCGCTGGCCGCCATGATCGTCTGAACAAGCTCAAAGTCGTTGACGGTGACGAGCGGTGGATGCGCGATCGTGTCGGACCACACCCAGGAGTCCTTGTCGTTCCAGCGCATCCGGGTCTCGTAGCCGAGGGCGACGTCATTGACGTCAAGGAGTACCTCGTCTTTACGCTGCTTGTTCCATACCTGCCGGCCGGTGTAGCGGGGGTTGGACAGGATGTTCTTGACGGCGCTCTTGGCCCAGCCTTCGCCGGTGCGGTGGGGGTTGCGGGCGGGGTCGGCGGCGGATGGTGAGGGGACGCTGTCGCGGGTGAGCGCCTCGGCGATGGCGAAGTAGCCGTTGTTGGCGAGGTACATGGCGAAGATGCGCCGGACGACGGGGGCGGTGGTCGGGTCGGGTTCCAGCTTGTGTAGCCGGCGGCCGTCGGCGGCTTTGCCCGGGTTCGGGTGCGGTCCGGCGTCGGCGAGGCGGTACCCGTAGGACGGGCGTCCGCCGAGGAGGCGGCCTTCGATTTTTGGGCTCTCCCGGCATGAGTGTGGGGTCATCCTGGCCGAATCGCGGCTCTCTCGTAGGGCAGGGTGAGGGTGATCGGTCCGCAGGGGGCCCGTCCGTGACCGTGCGGACAGCCGGAAATGCGTTTCTCCGATTGCAGGCACTTCGTAGGATCTCCGGTGATCAAGGAGGATGACACAGTGGGCGATTTCCAGCAGTTCGTGACGGATGTGACTATACGTCTGTCCGCGATGTCCAAAGGCGAGTTGTACGTCGTCGGCGACGGTCTCGACCGGGACTCACTCTGGCTCACCTTTCTCGATTCCTTCCCCGCCGGCACCAATCTCCGGTTCCGCGAGCGGTCCGAGTACGACTGCTCGACCTGCCGCGGGTTCATCAAGAACTTCGGTAACGTCGTCGAGATCCACAACGGACAGGTCCGCTCCATCTGGTCCGGGGTATCTGCATCCGACCCGGTCTTTTCCGTCGTCGCCGCCGCAATGGACGAGTTCGTCGGTACGCTGCCGTTGTCCACCATTTTCCGGTCCACCGAGGCGCAGTACGGGACAAGGACGACCCGGACGCTGCGCGACGGCCAGGTCGAGGTGTGGCACCACCTGCACGGCCGGGTGGAGAAGCGGCATCGCATCAAAGACGTCGGCGCGGCACGGGGCACCTTCGACGCCGCGGTGCAGGTGTTCCAGCGTGGCCTGGCCGAGCTGACCCAGCACGCTCTGGACACCGTCGTCGACCTCATCGACGACAACGCCCTCTACCGCGGCACGGAGCATCGTCGGGCGGTGACCGAGTTCCGGTCACTGCAGAACCGGTGGACGAAGGCGACCAACGGACGGGCCTTCATTTTCGCCAACGCCATGAACCCGGCGGCCCGCTTCCGCAACACGGTGATCGGCACCCTCGTCCAGGATCTCTCTGCGGGCGTCGACCTGGAGCAGGCGGTCCGGTCGTTCGAGACGAAGGTGGCACCGCAGAATTACCAGCGCCCCACGGCGTTGATCACCCCGGCCATGGTCAAGGCTGCCATGAAGACCATCGACGAGTTGGGCATCGAGGAGTCGTTGCAGCGACGGTTCGCCCGGCTGTCCGACGTGTCGGTCACCAACGTGCTATGGGTCGACAACGACACACAGTCGCGGATGAAGGACGGCATCGAGGGGCTGCTCATGCAGGCGGCCACCATGAGGTCGGCAGGTGCGCGCCTTCGTGACGCGAAGCCGGAGGAGATTTCCGTGGTCACCTTCATGAAAGACATCCTGCCCGGCGCCGCGACCATCGACCTGTGGGTCGCCAACAGCCACGAACCGCACTTCGTCAGTCTCACCACCGGCCGGCACCCGGCCGCCCCGCGGCTGTTCACCTGGGACAACGATTTCGGCTGGTCCTACAACGGCAACGTCACCGACTCGATCAAGGACAAGGTCAAGCGGGCCGGCGGCAACGTCACCGGCAAGCTGCGGGTGAGCCTGTCCTGGTTTAACCACGACGACCTCGACCTGCACGTGTTCGAACCCAACGGCGACCACATCTGGTACAAGGACAAGCGCAACAAGCTGGACGTCGACATGAACGCGGGCGGGACGTTCTCGCGCGAGCCGGTGGAGAACGTCACCTGGACCGACAACGTCCCCGACGGCGAGTACCGGATCGAGGTGAACCAGTTCAACAAGCGGGAAAGCACCGAGGTCGGCTTCGTCATCGAGACCGAGAGCAACGGAAAAATCGAGCATTACAGTCACGAGCGGGCGGTCGGCCACAAGGAAACCGTCGACGTGGGCCGGATGACGGTCGCCGACGAGGTAATCACCGCTTTCCGGCCGGGTAAGGACATGCAGCCGGGCAGCGCAGGCAAGGACCTCTGGGGAATCACCACCGAACAGTTCGTGCCGGTGTCCACCATCATGTACTCGCCGAACTACTTCGACGACGGCGAGGTCGGCAACCGCCACTACTTCTTCATCCTCAAAGGATGCGTGAACGACCAGCCGACCCGGGGAATCTACAACGAGTTCCTCCGCGGCGACCTGCAACCGCACCGCAAGGTGTTCGAGGTACTCGGCGATCGCACCAAGTGCGAGCCGTCCCCGGATCAGCTGTCCGGCCTCGGCTTCAGCTCCACGGTCCGCAGCTCTGTGGTCGCCAAGGTGACCATGACGGACGGACGGCGCCACCTCATCAGTATCCAGTTCTGATTTCCTACCCAGAAAATCGAAGAGAGGCCATCGTGACCATTTTTGAAGAGGCCACGCGGGAAAAATTCCGCTACCCGTCGACCAAGGGACTGCTGACCACGGAACAGCTGTGGGAGCTTCCGCTGACCGCCAAGTCCGGCTTCAGCCTCGATGACGTGGCCAAGGCGGTCAACGCCGAACTCAAGGCCATCGACACCGAGTCGTTCGTGGCCACCGAGACCAATCCGGCCAAGGCAACCTTGGAGACCAAGTTGGAGGTCGTCAAGCACGTCATCGCCATCCGCCTCGCGGAGGACCAGGCGGCGAAGGCAGCGGCAGCCAAGAAACTGGAGAAGGAAAAGCTGCTGGCAGTCCTGGGCCGCAAGCAGGACGCGGCCCTGGAGAACCTGACCGAGGCAGAGCTGCTGGCCCGAATCAACGACCTGTAGCCCGCCGACAATCAGCGTCTGCCAGCAGGCCCGCACATCGCCGAGAAGTAAGGTCGGCAGGCAAGACTTGCGCGACCAAGCCGGCGCTCAACGGCCACTTCTCGGCGAACTCGCATCGGTACGACAGCGGGCGCGACGCCCTCTCATCGGCTATGAGCGCGCACCACATCGGGTCGTGGAGGCGCGTCCGGCTGAGGAGGCTCGCACGCAGAGACGGGTCCCGAACACCTGGCTCGGGACCCGTCAAGTTCTGCTGATCTTCAGCCAAGTGAGATAGCGCCGACAAGGTGTCCCACATTGGGCATCGGTTCGTGTCAATCTTGGACACATAATTACCCCACGAAGCTCATTCGCAGTTGCTGCGGATGAGCTTCTTCGGTTTCCAGCGCCTGCTCGTCGGCAGGTTCGATGTTCCAGCTGATGCCGTTGGTCGCAATCACGAGCCGGTCGTGACGACGGCGCCGGGCAAGGTCTTCCGGAGTCGAACCCCCACGGCCGAGGGCGGCCTGCGGATCGGTGAGTTTGGCGAGGGCGTGGTCTTCCCGGACGTAGAGGTTCTTGGGTCGGGCGGCGTCCACGCTTCGGGCGCTGCTGCGGCCCGTGCCGGCAGCGGTAGCCCGGCCGGTCGTGCACCCAATGCGCGTCCATGCGGCGACGGCAGACGTCGCAACGCAGGAGTCCGGCGAACAGATAGGTGCGGGTACTGCCGTCCTCGACGGGGCGGGCGGCGCGGATCGCTTGCACGGCGACGAGGTCCTGTTCGCTGACGAGCGCCTCGTGCACGACGTGTTCGGAGATCACCCAGTCCTGGGCGGGGTTCCAACGCAGGATCGCGGCTACAGACTGGACAGTCCAGGCGTCGCCCTAGCGGTGCCGGTTGCGTTCTCGGTCGGCGCCGGACGGGCAGGGTACGTGGCTGTCGTTGAGCTGTCGGGCGATCCCGGCAAGGCTCCGCCCAGCCAGGCGCTGGGCGGACATCCACCGCACGTGTGGCGCGGTGTCCGGTTCGGGCTCGAGCTTGTGCAGGCGACGGCCCCATTCGGCGTGTACGCCGTTGGGATGGGGGCCGGCATCGACGAGCCGATACTCGTACGGCGGGCGGCCACCCAGGTACCGGCCTTGCTGACCGGCTTGTGCACGCATCGCCGCAAGCAGCCGAAAC
The DNA here is from genome assembly GCF_039871735.1 of Plantactinospora sp. B24E8. Classification (NCBI taxonomy): domain Bacteria; kingdom Bacillati; phylum Actinomycetota; class Actinomycetes; order Micromonosporales; family Micromonosporaceae; genus Plantactinospora; species Plantactinospora sp. B24E8. The sequence continues at coordinate 47,061 of NZ_JBDPMH010000046.1, read as the reverse complement.
CGGGCCCGCAGCACCTCACGCTTCGACTGCGCCCCGAGCAGTCGTATTGCCGCCAGGTGGGCCGGATCGTCGAAGTCGACCGGCCCGTCGAGCTCGGGCAGCCACAGTCGCACCCGGTGCCGCTGGAAGACGGGCATCATCTGGGTCAGCTGATCGGCGAAGAAGGCGCGCTCGTACTCGCCGACCGGTGACGCGAGGGAGGCCGCAACGGAGTCGGCCATTCCGATGAATGGGATGGCGAACGTGTCGAGGTCCTTGAGGTCGAGTGAGGTGAACGGCGATGCCCTGTCCAGATCCTGGTGCTTGCCGCGCAACTCCTCGACCCTCTTGTCCAGCGACCGCGATTGCATTGCGGGCAGGAAGACGGATCTGAACAAGCCTTCAAGCGCCTTGATGATGGTCTCGTCACCAACCTCCATGGCCAACTCCGCGCCGGGAGCGTTTTGATGTGCTGGCCGGCTCGCTTGACGACTGCTGAGACCTTTCTGCTGTACGTGCTTTCACGCCCTTCTGGATGTCCTGGATGGCCTGGCCGGAGATGAACGGCATCCACCCTGCGAACCAGCCGGACAGGGCGAGGGTGCCGAGGACGATCGCGAGGTTGCGCCTCTTGGCACGAGCACGCCGCCGGGAACCGGAAACTCGGGCAGCAGGTGCCGGCCGATCATCGAGGTGTGCGCGAGTGAGGCAGCGCCGTTATGAGTTTGCACAGTCCCGACTCCAGCGACCAACGGTTTCACCACCCTCGACGCGCGAGAGACGCCGGACCGTCCTGGACGGGTGTACGTCTTCGTAGCGCAGCGGGGCTACCAGCGGGCGGATGTGACCGTGCCCGCGTACTCGCCGAGCAGATCGGCGTACATACCAACGTCCATGGTGTCGTAGTGGCAGCGTTCGACGATTCGGTTCAGCCGCTCGGCGATCTCGTCCGGGTCAAGGTCGAGGCGTTCGCACAGGTCACGGTGTACGCCCACGAGCGGCTCAGTGATCTCCTCCGGTTCGGTACGGGTGATGTGGTAGGCGTCGCGGAGGTGTCCGGATAGTTCGTCCCAGACGAGGATGGCCTCCTCGACCAGTTCAAGCGCAGTAGAGGTCGCGGGGCGGGCGCACAGGATCTCGACCTCGGCAGCCAAGCGGTGACCAGCGGCCTCCACATCAGAAATCTGCCACCTGTTACCGGTGGTCGTCTTCGACGCGTCCCGGACAGCAGCGCGGAAGTCGGCGAGACCGGACTCGTCGGCGCCGTTGAGCATGCCGGCCTCGCCCAGCAACAGGGTGGCGAACAGGCGGTCCCGAACCGCGTGCCCCGCCACCAGGTCCGCCAACTGGCGGGGCGAGAGGCGCTGCACCGCCTCAAGGTACTGGGCGCGTTCGGGCTCCGCGGGGACGGCGCCGGGTGGGGTTGCGGCGCCGGAGAAGGCGACGCCCGCGGTGAACGCGGTCAACGCTGTCGCGACCGCGTGTGCGCAAAGTTCATCCCCGATGATCCCGCAGTCGCAATCGCCGGTAAACACCCCGTCAACGATGCCCACCCACGGCTGGAAGGCGGCGCTGCGGTCGCGTATCACCGCCTGAAAACCGCCACCGGCCGGCTCCAACTCACCAACGCTGTCGTCGGTCAGCAGCCGTGCCGCAGCCTCACCCACGGCCGTCGGGATCGAATCACGAAACGCCTCAACATCGATGCGGACCGCCACGGGCGTTACCCTACCGGTCCGGTTATAGCCGAGCGGCGTCGAGCTTGGCTAGGAACGTCGGGCGACGCTTGTGTTCTGCGCGTAACGCTCGCAGGTAGGCGTCGAACTGGGCGGCCCCGCTGGTGGCCGTGTACGCCTCGCGTAGGCTGCGCAGCAGCGTGATCGCCTTGTCGTAGCGGCGTTTGTCGTACGAGTCCCGCAGTTGGGCGTCGATGAGCGCCCGATAGGGTTCCCGCACCTCGGCCGGGTGGGTCCGTCGCCGTAACTCCAGCAGCTCGACGCGTTGCCGGGCGGGCAACTCGTCCAGGCGCGTCAGCCCGGTGTGCCACGCCTCGTCGTCACGACCGGCCAGCACCAGCGCGTCGATCAGATCGGGCAGGTAACCCTCCTGCCGTGCGGCGCGGTCACGTACCACCGCCAACGCCCACTCGGTGTGCGCGGCATCCCGGTCGGTCTCGGCCACCGTCGCCAGCAGCGACCGGAAGTTGTCGATCGCCGGCCGGCCATCGAACGCCGCCCGGCGTTCGGCCACCGCCGCCCCAGGTTCACCAGTCTCGATCAGCAGCCGTACCAGCAGGTCGCGTAGCTTCACCGACTGGTAGCCGGACGGATACTCAACAAGCCCGCGTCGGGCCCAGTTGATCGCCTCGGCGAGCCGGTGCGCCTGCGCCAGTACCCGTACGATCCGCCCGTACTGGTCGGCGCTGACCAGGTGCTCCGCCAGTACCCGCACGTGGCGGTCCACGTCGCCGGAGACCTCGGCCAACTGCTCCCGCAGGTACCGCACCGCCCACTGCTGATGCCAGTTGTCGGGGTCGGCCGCGGCGGCACGCTCGTCGACCAACCGTGTCATCTCGGTCAGGCCCTTCGCCCCCAACGCCGGTGCCCACTCGCGCAGCACCACGTCCGGCCAGCCGGGGCCATCGCACACCAGCTTCACCAGCCACCGTGCCAGCCCAGCGGGCCGAGGCGGTGCGGCCTGGCACGCCCGGGCGTACACCTCCATCAGGTTCGCCAGGTCGTTGCCGAGCACCCCGGAGGAACTGTCCATGTACATCAGGGCGCTCGTCATCCGGTCGACCGCCTTGCGCAGCACGGGCACCGCGACCGCCGCCTCACCCGCGTCGATCAGTCTCTGGCAGCGGTCCGCGACCTCACGGGCGGCCCGGGAGTAGGCATCCCGGCCCGCGTACGGGTCACGGCGACGATCCCGTCGCAACCGGTCCACCAGCACTGCCAGCTCGTTCATATCCTTCGCCCTCACCGCTACATCACAGCAGAACACGCACGACAACTCGGGCAAGCCAAGCGGCATGACGCGGGGCCGCGCTGCCACCGCGACGCACGCTCACCAACCCCTCCGCCGGCACCCGGCGAAGCCGGCGCGGGTCCGCGACTCCCCCGCCGGCCGCTTCAGCGTCGCCCTAACCGCTCGTTCCCGCACCCGCCTGTCGCCGTGCATGCTCGCCACCGCGACAGCGACCGGTCCGGCCGGTCCCGAGGCGAGCCGGGCGGCCAACCGCGTGAAACCCGGTGAGCCTCCCAACCGCCCCCAGTCGCCTCGTCCACCACCACAAGGGCAGCCAGCCGAGATTCCGGATACCCCCGGTCGCCCGCAGCCCCGACGGTCTCGGTTGAGCCACGTCACCCACATGAGTGCCCCCGCCCTCGATCACAGCGCAGCGCCATCATCATGGCGACATGGCTCCCGCCTGGTAGTCGCTTGCCACGAGATCCTCATGGCAAGCGACACCTGGTCGCTCCGGCCCCGGCGGCGTTGCCAGGACCTCGTGTCACCTCTGCATGCGATGATGCGACCACAATGGCCGAGGTAGGCTGGCCATCAGCCCAGCGGGATAGCGCCGGAAAGCCGTGGGCCCCCCCTTGGGAATCGGTTCGTGCCGATCTCGGACACAAACCGGATCCAACGATGCGTGGCAGGATCTACATCCACCCGCGCCGTTTTTGCGTACGGGTCACAGGTCAGACGCAGCCCGAGGCTGCGGTACACCTCCATCTTGTGTTCAGGTCCGGTCCCCGGTCCAGGCCGCTTCGAGGATCGCGGTCAGGCTGGCGGTGTCGGTCGGGCCTGGATGGTTCTGGATCAAGCGGGTGACGCCACTGGCCATCTCCGCGAAGCGCGGGAGGTCGGCGCGTGCCACGCCGATGTCCGCCAAGGTGGGAGGGATGCCGATGTCGGCAAGGAGCCCGTCGAGCCAGGTGAGGAACGTATCTGCGGCCTCGGCATCCGAGGCGTCGGTCACGTCGAGCCCGCACACCCTGGCGAGGATGGCCAACCGGTCGCCGATGGCATCCCTGGCCGCGTCCAGCGCGTAGGGCAGTAGCAGCCCGACGCCCAGGCCGTGCGGCGTGTGCGTGGCCGCGCCGATGGGGTACTGGAGAGCGTGCGGGGCCGCGTTGCCCGCGTGGGAGAATGCGAGCCCGGCGAGCATGGAGCCGTAGGACATGTCCGCGCGCGCGTCCGTGTCGCCTCCGTCCCTGACAGCACGACGCAGGCTACGGGCGATCCGCTCCGCGGCGAGCAGCGCGTAGTGGTCGGTGATCGGGTTGCGGCCGAGGAAGACCTGCTCCACCGGGTCGCGCGGTCCGTGGGGCCGGGGTCGCGCGGTGTAGCTCTCCACCGCGTGACAGAACGCGTCGATGCCGGAGTGGGCCGTGACGGTCGCAGGGCAGGTGTAGGTGAGCTCGGGGTCGACGATGGCGAAGTCGGGCACGATGTGGACGCTGGAGACCCCCACCTTCAGCTCGCGGTCCGGGTCGGTCAACACCGAGACGGGTGTGAGCTCGGAGCCGGTGCCTGACGTCGTCGGGACCGCGACGAGAGGAATCGTCGGCCCCGGCACCTTCGACTCGCCGTAGAAGTCGCGCGGCGTCCCACCGTGGCGCCGGATGACGCCGACGATCTTGGCGAGGTCGATCACCGAGCCGCCCCCGATGGCGAGGATCACGTTGGCGTCCACCTCGGCGGCGACCGAGACGGCCAGGGCGACATCGGCGAGTGGCACGTCCGGAGTCGCGCCGGAAAACACCTCGACGACCTCGACCTTTTCCCGCACGGCGGCCACGATCTCGGCCACGCCCGGCTGCCTGAGAAGGACCTGGTCGGTCACGATGAGGACTCGCGAGCCACTCTCGGCCACCACTCGTGGGATGTTCTGCGCGACCCCTTCGCCCACTATCAGCTGGCGTGGTCCGCGGACGGTCTCAAGCATGTCAGTGCCCTTCCGGAACGTCGGCGGCGATGTGCTGGGGGGAAGTCCAGGTCAGCTGCGAGACCGGAACGGCGTCGGCAAGGTTGGCCGCCCGGGTGGCGCAGGCGCGCGCCGGGCGCCAGGACCCGATCGCGCCCGGGCGCCCTCGGCTCCATCGCGATGAAGACATCGCCCGTGGTGGACGGATGGGTCGGGTCGAGGGCCCCGTGGACATCGTCGCCAAGGGCGGTACGAGTCCGGGTCGCGACCAGCGCCTCGACCATGAGCCCGAGGGCGCAGCCGTGGGGACCGGCGAGGGGGCTGATCGCCCCAAGCACCGCCGCGGCCGCGGCGCTCGTGCACACACCGGCGGAGTCGCCGGCGTCCCGGGTGCCAGCGGTTTCGTACCGGCCATGGCCCGGCTCCCGTCCCCGCGCTGGAGGCCGGTCAGGTCATGCGTGCACAGGGCGCCGTGATCCTCGGCGGGTGCCCGGAGCAGCAGGCCGGTCATGGTAGGTCGATCGCGGCATAGGTGAGGTCGAGGTACTCAAGGATGCCCTCGTGCGACCCCTCCTTGCCGATCCCGGACTGCTTCACGCCGCCGAACGGAGCCGACGGGTCCGATATCAGACCGCGGTTGATGCCGATCATCCCCGTATCCAGCCCCTCGGTGAACCGGAGCGCCCGCTGGAGGTCACGGGTGAAGATGTATCCGACCAGGCCGTACTCGGTGTCGTTGGCCTTCGCCATCACCTCGTCGTCGGACGTGAACGAGAGGATCGGCGCCACCGGGCCGAAGATCTCCGCCTCCAGCATCCGCGCGTCTTCGGGCACGTCGACGAGGACCGTGGGCGGGTAGAAGTGGCCCGGCCCGTCCGGACGCTCGCCGCCCACCAAAACCCGGGCGCCGCGATCGACCGCGTCGGCGACGAGCTCGTCGAGCTTGGTGACCGAGGCCTCGTCGATCAACGCCCCGACGTCCACGCCCTCGTCGAGACCATGGCCCACGGAAAGCGCGCCCATCCGCGCGGCGAAGCGCGCCGTGAACTCCTCGCGCACCGACTCCTCGACGTAGATCCGGTTGGCCGCGATGCAGGACTCCCCGATGTTGCGCATCTTGGCCACCATGGCACCGTCGAGCGCGACGTCCAGGTCAGCGTCGGCACACACGATCAAGGCCGCGTTGCCGCCCAGTTCCATGGAGGTGCGCAGCACGTTGTCCGCGGCCTGTCGGAGCAGCACGCGCCCGACCTCGGTCGACCCGGTGAACGAAAGCTTGCGGGTCCGACTGTCGACCAGCAGTGCCGAGACCACCTCGCCGGCACGCTTCGTGGTCACCACGTTGACAACGCCCGGGGGAACGCCGACCTCCTCCATGATGCGGGCCAGGAACAGCATGGTGAGAGGCGTCTGGGCCGCTGGCTTGGTGATCGTCGTGCAGCCGGCAGCCAACGCAGGCGCGATCTTGCGGGCACCCATGGCCAACGGAAAGTTCCAGGGCGTCACGAAGACGCACGGTCCGACCGGCTTCGGCACGGTGAGGATGCGATATCCACCTGCGGGAGCGCTGCTGTAGCGCCCCTCGACGCGCACCGCCTCCTCGGCGAACCAACGGAAGAACTCGGCGCCGTAGGCCACCTCTCCCCGAGCCTCGGCGAGCGGCTTGCCCATCTCGAGCGTTATCAACCGGGCGACCTCCTCGGATCGCTCGGTCAGTGCCCGGTACGTCGCGGTCAACAACTCTGACCGTTTCCGCGGCGGGGTCGCCGCCCACCCCGCCATTGCCTTGCTCGCCACCTCCAGGGCGGCGAGCCCGTCAACGACGTCGGCGTCCGCCACCTCGGCGATGGTCTTGCCGGTGGCCGGGTCCTCGACAGCGAAGGTGGCTCCGCTTGCGGCATCGCGCCAGGCGTCGCCGATCCGGAGCCGCCGGTGCTCGGGAGCCAGGACGTTCATCGGGTCACTCATCGCGTCGCCTCCTGTGATCCTCTTGGTGATGTCGGCGCGCCGCAGCGATCGCGCTGTGCGCGGAGACGGACGGGTCACCCGCCCTCGCCGGGAGCGAGGTTGCCGAGCGGGTCGAATGTGGCCTTGCACCTGTCCGCAGGGCGACGCCCAGCGCCACCGATCGCCGTCTCGGGCCACGGCCGTCGCGGCGCACCGTCAGGCCGTGCTCACTGGTGACGGTCCACCGAGGCTCGATCGCCAGGTGCGGGCGCATGCTGCCGTCGCCGCCCGGCGCCGTTACCGCCCCGCCTCGGACAGCGACAGCCCGGTGCCCGCATCGAACAGGTGCGCACGGTCCAGGTCGACCGTGACAACCAGCCGCTCGCCCGGCGTACCGGTGACGGTGGGTCGTGCCTTGACCTTGAGGATCTCCGTCCCCACTCGGACGTCGACCACCGTTCGGTCACCGAGCGGCTCAAGCCCGTAGAGCTCCCCCGACAACGACGCGTCCCCACGCTGCTCGACGGACAGGTCCTCCGCGCGCAGGCCCAGCAGCAGCGCACGACCCTCCTCAGCCGTGGTCCAGCGGGGCCGCGGCAGCATCCAGCCTTCCGCACCGACCAGACGGTCTCCCTCGGCGTGGCAGGCGAGCAGGCTGATCGGCGGGCTCCCGACGAATCCTGCGACCCACTGGTTGGCGGGACGCTCGTACACCTCGGTCGGCGTCCCGACCTGTTGCACCTTCCCCTCCTTGAGGACCGCGATCTGGTCGGCCATGGACAGGGCCTCGACCTGGTCGTTGGTCACGTAGACGAAGGTCGCTCCGAGGCTGCGGTGGATGCGGGTGAGCTCGGTGCGCATCTCGACGCGGAGTTTGAGGTCGAGGTTCGTCAGCGGCTCGTCCATGAGGAACGCGCGCGGGCGGCGGACCAGCGCCCGGGCCAGGGCGACACGTTGCATCTCACCGCCCGACAACTGTGCGGGACGACGCCGCAGCAGGCGTTCGATGTGCAGCAGGCTCGACATCTGCTCGACGGCAGCGGCGATCTCGCTCGACGAACAGCGGCGTGCCCGCAGCGGCGAAGCGATGTTCTCGTACACCGTGTGGCGCGGGTAGAGGGCGTAGTTCTGGAAGACCATGGCCAGGTCCCGGGCGGCCGGGGCGTCACCGGTCGCGTCTCTCCCGTCCAGATGCACCGACCCGGCGTCAAGCTTCTCGAGGCCGGCGATCGCTCGCAGGGTCGTCGTCTTGCCTGCTCCGGAGGGCCCGAGCACGACGAAGAACGAGCCGTCCGGTACATCAAGTGTCACCCCGTCCAGGGCCTGGACTTTGCCGAAGGACTTGCACAGCCCGCGCACTGCCACGGTTCCCATCAGGCCACCAGCTCTTCCGTGCTCGCGTCGTAGACCACCGGGGTTCCGCCGGTGTGCCGCAGCCCGACCGGTGCGTCAGCGGCGAACCGGACTGTCGGTGGCATCCGAACCCGTACGTCGCGTTGGCCGCCGTGGTCAACCACGTAGATGATTTCGTCGCCCAGCCACTCCGCCGAGACCACGCGGGCCGGGACCGAACGTTCCGCCCCTGGTTCTGTGACATCCAGCGCCTCCGGCCGGACGCCTGCGACCAGGCGACGGTCGCGCGGCAGGCCTGGCGGTGGCGTGAGGACCAGTCCGCCCTGACTACGCAGCTTCCCGTCGGCCACCTCCACCTCGATCAGGTTCATCGGCGGGGAGCCGATGAACGCGGCGCAGAAAAGACTCGCCGGACGGTCGTAGACCTCCAGCGGCGTACCGATCTGCTCGACGCGGCCCTTGTTGAGGATGGCGATCCGGTGACCGAGCGACATCGCCTCGACCTGGTCGTGGGTGACGTAGACCATCGTCGTCCCCAGCTCCCCCTGCAGGTGCTTGATTTCCGTGCGCATGTCCGCCCTCAGCTCCGCGTCCAGATTGGTGAGAGGTTCGTCCATGAGGAATGCGCGCGGTCGTCGTACCAGGGCCCGGGCAAGCGCGACGCGCTGCTGCTCCCCGCCGGACAGCTGGCGCGGTCGCCGGTTCAGGAGCGGACCGAGCCGCATCAGCCGGGCGGCCTCGTCGACCCGCGCGTGCACCTCCCGCTTGGGCAGTCCCTCGGCCCGCAGTGGGAAGGCCAGGTTGTCGCGGGTTCTCAGATGCGGGTAGAGGGCGTAGAACTGGAACACCATGGCGATGTCGCGCTCGGCGGGCGGCAGGTTGTTGACCAGCGTGTCGCCGATGCGGATGTCGCCCGTCGTCTGCCTCTCCAGGCCGGCTATGGCCCGCAGCGTGGTCGTCTTGCCGCAACCCGAGGGACCGAGCATCACGAACAGCTCGCCGTCGCCGATGGACAGGTCCACGTGATCGACTGCGACCGTCCCGTCCGGGTAGCGCTTGTGCAGGGCAGCCACCTCGATGCCCGCCATCAGCGTCGCACCGCCCCGAGCGTCACACCGGCGACGAGGTGCTTGCGCACCAGATAGGCGAAGACGAGCACCGGGAGGGCGAACACCACGGAGGCGGCGGCCACGAGACCCCAGTCCACGGTGGTGCCGCCGATGAGGCCGGCGATGGCGGGCGGCGCCGTCCGCACGTCGTCGCTGGAGGTGAGGAAGATGGCGAACACGAACTCGTTCCACGAGAAGATGAGTGAGAAGACGGCGGTCGCGGCGATGCCGGGCACGAGCAGGGGAAGGGTGTATCGCCAGAACGCCTGCAGACGGGTGTACCCGTCGAGCATGGCGGCATCCTCGTACTCCGCGGGCACCTCGTCGACGAACCCCTTCATCATCCAGATCGTGAACGGGACGTTGAACGCGGTGTAGATGAGGATCAGGCCGAGCTTGCTGTCGATGAGTCCGACCTGGCGGTACATGAGGAAGATCGGGATCACCACCACCACGGGCGGCATGAAGCGGGTGGACAGGATGAAGAACAGCTGGTCCTTTTTGGCCTTCACCGAGAAGCGTGCGTAGGCCCAGGCCGCCGGGACTCCCAGCACGGTGGCCAGCAGCGTGGAGACCCCGGCGACCACCAGGGAGTTGAGAAACGAGACGGACAGGGTCGAGCGACCGCCGCCGGAGGAAACGAACACGTCCCTGAAATGGTCCATGGTGACGTCGAAGTCGAAAAACTTGGCCGGGATGGCGTAGACGTCCCGGTTCTCCTTGATGGATGTCTCGATCATCCACAGCGCCGGGAAGAGCATCACGACGGCCAGCACGGTCAGCAGCGCGATCTCCAGCACGGAGCGGCCCCGGCCGCCAAGGCGGCGCGCGGGAGGCGTGTGACCCCGGGCAGGACCCGGGGACACGGCCTCGTCGACGGAGACGGCCATCAGCCCTCCTTGAGCTTGTTCAGGTAGCGCAGGTAGAGCTGCGTGAGGATGATGACGACGAGGACCATGAGGATTCCGTACGCCGAGGCGGTTCCGGTGTTGAAGCCCAGGAACGCGACCTTGTAGACGTGGAACGACAACGTCTCGGTGGAGACACCCGGACCTCCGCTCGTGAGGATGTAGACGAGGTCGAACAGCCGGAAGGCCTCGATGGCCCTGAACAACACGGCAATGAGGAGCAGCGGCCACACCAGCGGGAGAGTGATGGTGCGGAACCGGAACCACTCGGACGCCCGGTCGATCGAGGCGGCCTCGTACAGGTACTTGGGAACCGCGGTAAGGCCCGCGAGTGCGATGAGCATGATGAACGGCGTCCATTGCCAGGTGTCGACCACGATCAGCGAAAACAACGCCGTCCGCTGCCGGGTGAGCCACTCCACCTGCCCCAGTCCGAGCGAGCCGAGCAAGCTGTTGATCACGCCGAACTGCGCGTCGAGCATGAATCGCCAGAACAGCCCGACCACGACCGGCGACAGCATCATCGGAATCAGGAACAGAGTGGTCAGCAGTCCTCGCCCGTGCGTGCGCCGTGAGATCAGGTAGGCGATGCCGAAACCGAGCACGGTCTGCAGGAGGACCGCGCCGACCACGTAGATCAACGTCGTCAAGGCCCTCAGGTGGACCTGTTCCGACGCCAGGATGGCGGTGTAGTTCCCGAACCCGACGAAATGGGCGGGGCCCCCGCGGGTGGCCGAGTAGTCGGTGAAAGACAGGTACAACGCCCACAGCAACGGGAACACCGACATCGCGAGCAACAGCAGCATCGCGGGGGAGATGAAGGCCACGGCGAGCCAGCGGTCGCCCAGCCGGCGGGACCGACCCGCCGCAGGTGGCGTCTGCGACGCCACCTGCCCGGGGTGGTCGGTCGTCAGGGGGTCACTCACAGTCCGCCGCCGCCCTTGCGGCTGCTGGAGTCGAGTACGCGCTGCTGCTCCCGGGCGATCTCGTCGAGCGCGTCCTTCGGATTCTTCGCGCCGTTGAGAGCCGCGTTCACGTTGGTGTTCTCGATGTCGACGAGGCGCGCGTACTCTGGCACGTTCCACATGTCCCGCATCCGCGGGACGGAGTCGGTGTAGACCTGGTTGAACGGCGCGGCGTTGAGGAACTCGGGCGAGGACAGGGCGTCCGTACGCGATGGCACGCCACCGGCCGCGGCCCACTTCTTCTGGACGTCAGCCCGCTCGAACCACTTCATGAAGTTCAGGGCCTCCGCCTGGTTGGCCATGGAGGAGTAGGCCGACACGTGCATTCCCATGCCGCCGAGCGGGACCAGGTTCGTCTTCTGGCTCGGCAGGGTGGCAAAACCGAGCTTGTCGAGAATCTGCTCCCGGGTGGTGCCGAGCGTCGACTGCTTCGGATCGAGCAGGCCGCCGCTCGCGGCGATCCAGTTGAACGCGATGCACGCCTTGCCCTGGGCGACCGCCGCGTTCACCTCGTCGATGAACCAGTTGCCGGAGCCCCTGGCGGTCAGCGGCTTCATCCTGTTGACCAGGACGTCCATCGCCTCCTGGCCCGCAGCGTCGTTGAGGACGCCCTCGATCTTGCGCGTCTTGGGGTCCCAGAGGTTGCCGCCGTAGACGCCGTTGACCGTGTTGTAGGTCACGGCCGCGGCGTCGGAGCCGTTGGCCTGGTGGAAAGCCAGCCCACTGACGCCAGGGTTGTCCGCCTGGCACTTCTCGGCGACCGAGATCATCTGGTCCCAGGTCTGCGGTGGCTGGTCGCCGATCAGGTCCTTGCGGTAGATCATCGTCCAGGTATCGCCGAGCAGCGGCAGTCCGTACAGGCTGGCGTTCTCGTCGCGCTTGCCGGTCTCCGCCTGCGGGAACTGGCCGTACGCCGCCAGAAGGTACGGGTTGTAGGCCGTGACGTCGATGTTGCTCTTGACGAAGTCGGTGATGTCGAGGATGTTGCCGTTCGTCACGGCCTCGCCGATGTGTTGCGAGTCCAGGATCGCGATGTCGAAGTCGGTCTTGCGCGCGGCGAACTGGGTGAACATCGCGTCGTGCCAGTTCGCGTTCGGTACGGTGTTGACCTTGATGGTCGCGTTCGGCCGTTCTTTCTTGTACTCCGTGTTCGCGAAGGCTTCCAGTGCGTGGGCGGGGGGCCAGTCGAACCAGATGAAGCTGAGGGTCAGCGGGTCCGTGGTGAGCTCCGGGATGATCGCCGGCGCCTTCGGGGCGCTCGCCGTCCCGCCGTCGTCCTGGCCATCGCCGCACGCCGCCAGGGTCGTGGCCAACACCAGCATGGCGGCCGTCGCCAGCCGCACCTTTCGACCGGGAACGGGCGATCGTCCTGTTCGCTTCGGGTACCGCATCTTCTGGCCTGCTTTCTGGTTGGGGACTTCTAGAGCCTCGCCATGTGCCTCGCCGAGCAGTTGCTGGGTTGTTCAGGCGTGGTGCCGTGCTGCCGCGGGGGTCGACCCGCGGACCGGCCTCACGAGTACGTCGCGATGTACCGGGTCTTCGTGCCGTCGAGGAGTCCTTCGGTCCAACTGCGGCCCGGTGACGAACCGAGCATCACGTCGCGCACGCTCAGGGGAGCTCCAGGTGATCGAAGTGGAACGATGGCGGGCGGTTCCGCGACGGTGCAGGATGGCGGGCATCCGACACTTTTCCTATACGATCCAGTTGGGGCGTCAGCATGTCGCAGCGTGGTGACGGATGTCAACAGGTTCCCGAAGACGCAAGGAAGGACCTCACGCCACGATGGACGACGAAGCGATGATCGCGCGGGGCCGCAGGGCCGTGACGGGCGGGACGCCGGCGGGACGATCCGGCGGCCGGCTTGCCGACGAGGTGTACGACACGCTGCTCGGACAGCTGATGTCGCTACGGATCGAGCCGGGCTCCCGCGTCACGATCGACGTCCTGGCGCGAGAGCTGGGGGTCTCGCAGACGCCGATCCGAGACGCCCTGAACCGCATGGAGGCCGAAGGCCTGGTCGTGCGCGTGCCCCATGCCGGCTACCGCATTCCCCCGCAGATCACCCGGAACCGATTCGAGGACATGCTCGAGGTCCGCCTGCTCCTCGAGCCGGCAGCGGCGCGCAGATCCGCCGAACGCGCATCCTCCGAGCAGGTGGCCGGGCTGCGACGAATGCTGGAGGAGATGGCGGAACTGGAGGGGGGCAACGGGCCCATGGCGTACGGCGGCTTCGGGCTGCGCGACGCCGCCTTCCACGATCTCGTCGCGCTGAGCGCGGAGAACCAGGTCATCCGGGAAGCGCTCGCCCGCCTGCACAGCCACGTGCACCTCTTCAGGCTGCATCACGACACCCAGGTCAGACACCTGGCAATGGCCGAACACGAGGACGTCGTGGCCGCGATCGCCGCCCGCGACCCCGACGCCGCCGCCTACGCGATGCGTCGGCACATCCTGCGGTCCGGCGAGCGTTTCCGACGATTGTTCGACGAGGCCAAGGACGCGGACGGCGTGGCGGTAGAGGCTTGACGGCCGGGCAGGGCCCGGGGAATGCTAACCCAACCGGATCGGATCGGATTGGATCTTTCTCACCCGCCCCCCAGATGCGAGGAGAAGCAGGTGCCCCGAGCACTGCTCCTGACCGGCGACGCCGCCGAGGAACTCGACACCATGTATCCCTACTATCGCGTGCAGGAGGGCGGCTGGGACGTTGACGTCTCGTCACGGACGTTGCGTGACGTACAACTGGTCATCCACGAGTTCGACCCCAACTCCGACGCCTACGTGGAGAAGAACGGCCGAAAGCTGCCGGTCGACGTGCCCTGGTCCGAGGTCGACGTCGAGCGCTACGACGCCCTCATCATCCCCGGGGGACGTGCTCCCGAATGGATCCGGGTCGACGCCGACGTCAGGCGTATCACCGAGCACTTCTTCGCGCGCAACCTCCCCATCGCGCTGGTGTGCCACGGCGCGCAGGTACCAGCGGTGTACGGGCTGCTGAAGGGTCGAAGGACGGCGTGCTTCCCGCCCATCACCGGTGACATGGAGAACGCGGGCGCGACGGTCGTCGACGCTCCCGACGTGGTGGACGGCAACCTCGTCTCCTGCCGGGGGTGGCCCGACATGCCGCAGTTCGGCAGGGCGATGATGGAGGTCTTCTCGAAGTCCGTCAACCCCGCCTCGGCATGAGCACACCTGGCCCGCCCCAGTGACAGCACTTCGGACCGTCACAGTAGACGGCTCCCCCGTCCACGTCCTGGAGAGCGGCACCGGGCCCACGGTGCTGATGCTGCACGGCTCCGGACCCGGCACGACCGGGTCCGGCGCCTGGGCAACGACGGCGCAGGCGCTGGGCACGTCCTGGCGCCTGGTGGCTCCTGACCAGGCAGGCTTCGGCCGTACACCGGTCCCTCCGGGCTTCCGGGGTGGGCTCCGGCTGTGGACGGAGCAGGCCGCGGGCCTGATGGATGCTCTCGGTATCGAGGACTACGCCGTGGTGGGTCACTCGATGGGCGGTGCCGTGGCGCTGGCGTTGGCGGCCGCGCGCCCCCAGCAGGTCACCCGGGTCGTGGCGGTCTCGACGATGGGCGCCCCCGGGGCGCCGCTGTCCGCCGACCTCGACGCGATCTGGGCCGCCCCCGCCGACCCGCTCGGGGCACGAGACATGCTGAGTCGCCTCGTCCTCGACCAAACGCTCGTGACCGACGCGGCCGTCGATGCCCGTGCGGCCGCGATGCGAGCCGGGGCGGCCGCATTCGCGTCGTTGTTCCCTCCACCCAGGGCACGATGGGTCGACGAGCTCACCCTCTCGCCGCACACGCTGGCGGCGGTCCGCGCGCCCGTGCTACTCGTCCACGGCGCCGAGGACCGGGTCACCCCGCTCGGGACGGCAGCCCAGCCCCTGCTCGAACACCTGGCCGATGTCCGTCTGCACGTGCTCGGCCGATGCGGACACGTGCCGGCGATCGAGCACCCGCACGAGTTCAGGCAACTGTTGTCGTGCTTCCTCCGCCGGGACCGAGGTCACTGATCGCCGCGGCAGGTCCGTTCCCCACACCGCTCGTGGCCGGCCTGGTCATGCTCGCGGCGTTCGTGGTCTCCGGGACGGTACTGCTGCGCATGCACCGTGCAAGACGGCACGCGGCCCGCACGCAGGTGGCCGTCACGGCTGGGATGGCCACGCGGCTGTCCCCGCCCCGGCTGGTCACAACGCCGGTGGCCCCTTCGGCCCACCTGGCCGGCCGGCTCCGTACGGCCACGTCAGCCGCCGGACCACGCCGCCGTGGGCGCTCTGGCTGGAGATCGTGAACGGGCCAGGGCGGGCGCTGGTATCAGCGGATCCTCTGGGACCGCCGCCTCGTCGAGATGATGGCGGCCGGACCGGAGATCGCGGTCGAGCTGCGTCGTTGCCTCGGCTTCCGGCGAATGTACCTGGTGGACGTCCCCGGCGTGGGTCGTCTCTGGCCCGACGGACGCCCGCCCGCACCTCCGCGTTCACCCCCTTCGAACCCACCGCCGTCCGGCCGGGAGGATCCGTCACGCGCCTCGCCCTCGGCGTCGTTACGCCGGCCGGCGTTGACAAGAGCCACATCTTGCGGAGCGGCATCTCCCGAGGTGGCTGCGGCTCATGCGGGCCATGATCCCCGCGTGTCGTGGCGCAGTTGGACGACGGCCAAGCCATGATGTGCAGGACCCGGTTCATGCGCCCGTTGCCGGCGCGAAAGAGCCGGTGGCCGGAGTTGGATCGGGTGTTCCGCCCCCGTCTTCGCGGCCATCGCCGACGCCATCGCCGACCCGCCGGGCTACCCGGCCCGCCCCGTCCGAGGCGTGACCCGGGCAGTGCACCAACCCGGCGCGGTGAGCATCCGGCGAGTCCTGCGTTTGCACTGGCAACTGGTTGGTCGCAAAACGCCACACGGCGCTGCGGAGCCGTGAGTGCGGACACCACCGTCGACGATCCGGATCGGCGTCGTACATCTACGTACGTACTCGAACACCGAAAACCCTTCAGCAGCCGGCCCAGCCTCTGGTTCTCTGGCGCCTGCCACATCGCGTCCATTGAAGGAAACGGGAATGCTGCGGAAATTGCTGTTGGTGATCGCCGTCGCGACGGCCGCCGTAATCCTGCCCGCACAGGCGGCCAGCGCACGCACCATCTGCTACGACGACGTCGAATATGTCCAGAACTCCAGCGGAGTCAACGGGGCCTCCTCCCGAGCCAACTTCTGCTACGACGACGTGTCGGGGTATTTCGAGACCACAACCGGTCTGAACTGGGTCAAGGACCTGGTCAACGGCGACGGCGTCGCGGCCCGGGCCTGGCTGCGCTACCGCTGGGTCGGTGACCCGACGACGTACGAGGTCATCAAGGCGACCGACACGGTCAGCACCTCGGGCGCCACGGGCTGGAGTTGGTCCGGCTACTTCGACTACGTCGGCGTGTACGTCTGCCTCGGCACCACCCCACCGTCGGCTTGGGCCGGCAACTGCAACCTCATCTACGACACCTCCGGTTTCAGCGGGTGACGTCGGCCCGGACCTGATCGCACGATGTACCGGAAGCGGGCCACCCACCATCGCGTGGGTGGCCCGCTGGGACTGTAAAAACAACTTGACAGACCCGGCCCGGCTCGGCGAGCGGATACTTCAGCAGGTCACCGAAGCCGATGTCGAAGCCCTGGTCGACTGGATGTTGACCGAGGGCCGCCGCCGTGGCGGCAAACCCGGCACCGGGCTCGGTGTCCGGTCGGTGCGATTGACGCTGGGCCGGCTACGGACCGCACTGGATGTGGCGGCCCGCCGGCAGCTGGTGGTTCGCAACGTGGCGACGTATGTGACGATCCCCCGGGCGGCGGCCAAGGCGGCCGCCGAGGCCCGCGCTCAACGCAAACCGTGGACACAGGACGAGGTCAGAACGTTCCTCGCCGCCATCACGGGCGAGCGACTGTATCCGATGTGTCTGCTGTCGTTGATGGGTTTGCGTCCGGCCGAGGTGTGCGGGTTGCGGTGGTCTGACGTGGACTTCAAAGCCGGCACGATCGCCGCCGGGGACAACACCCGCACGGTGGTGGACGGGCAGGTGGAGGAGAAGGAAGCCAAGACGGTGGCTGGCAGGCGTGGCCTACCGATGCCGACAGCGGTGTCCCAGGCGTTGAAGACGCTACGCACACGGCAGAAGAAGGAACGCCTGGAAGCGGGCGAGGCGTACACCAACAGCGGCTATGTGCTGGTGGACGAACTTGGCCGGCCGCAGCGTACGGACTGGCTTCGACGTCGGGTGTATGAGTTGATGGCGAAGGCCGGTGTGCGCAAGGTTCGACCGTACGATGCCCGCCATGCCTGCCTGACTCATCTTGCCGCCGCGGGTGTGCCGGATGTGGTGTTGGCGGCGTGGGCCGGTCACGCTGACGGCGGCACGTTGGCGAAGCGGGTCTACGTTCATCCGGATCTGAGTCATCTGAGGTGGCTGCCGCCCAGCTTGATGCGGGCTTGTTCAGCTAACCCTTGCCCTGACTGGGAGACACCTCTCGACTACCGAGAGAAACAGTATGGACGTTCGTGAGAGAATGTGAGACGGCCAGCAAAAAAGGCCCCGTCTCACCGAAGTGATCCAGGGCCCTGACCTGCCGATTTACTGTCGGGACGGCCGGATTCGAACCGACGACCCCTTGACCCCCAGTCAAGTGCGCTACCAAACTGCGCCACGTCCCGTTGCTGGCTTCAGGTCCCCCTGCGACAGCCGGTACAGCTTAGCGCAGGATCATCCGGTCCGCGCACACGCCCTCCCCTGCCTCACTGGTCCCACCGGCGGCGTGCGAGCCGCCACAACCCCTAACGCATCCTAGGAAGATGGGGTACTTCCTGGGGCGGGCCTGAAACAGGGTTGCCGGCACCAGGAAGTACCCCGCTCCGGTCAGCCGTGGGCCTTGCCCCGGCCGCCGGCACCGACCTTCTTGCGCGGGCGTACCGAGACTTCCACCGGGCTGCCCTCGAAGCCGAACTCCTCGCGGAGCTTGCGCTCGACGAACCGCTGGTACCCGGCGTCCAGTGGCGCGGTGGTGAAGAGCACGAACCGGGGCGGCGAGACGCCCGCCTGGGTGGCGAAGAGAATCTTCGGTGCCCGACCCCCACGCACCGGGTGCGGCGTCGCCTGGACCAGGGCGGTGAGCCACTGGTTGAGCTGCCCGGTCGGTACCCGGGTCTCCCAACTGGCCAGCGCGGTACGCAATGCCGGGGCGAGCTTGTCGACCGCCCGCCCGGTCTTCGCCGAGACGTTCACCCGGATCGCCCACGGGATGCGGCGCAGCTCCCGCTCGATCTCCTTGTCCAGGTAGTACCGTCGGTCCGCGTCGACCAGGTCCCACTTGTTGAAGGCGATGACCAGCGCCCGGCCGGACTCGGTCACCATGGTCAGGATCCGCTGGTCCTGCTCGCTGATCGGCTCACTGGCGTCGAGCAGCACGACCGCCACCTCCGCCGCCTCGATCGCGCCGGCGGTACGCAGGCTGGCGTAGTACTCGGTACCGCTGGCCTTGCCGACCCGCTTGCGCAGGCCGGCGGTGTCCACCAGCTGCCAGACCTCGCCGCCGATCTCGACCAGGCTGTCCACCGGGTCGACGGTGGTGCCGGCGACGGCGTCGACCACCGCCCGCTCCTCCCTCGCGAGGCGGTTGAGCAGGCTGGACTTGCCGACGTTGGGACGGCCGACGAGCGCCACCCGGCGCGGGCCGCGTGGGCCGACCTCCCGGATCGGCGGCGCCTCCGGCAACGCCTCGAGGATCGCGTCGAGCAGGTCGCCGGAGCCCCGTCCGTGCAGGGCGGAGACCGGACGCGGTTCGCCGAGCCCGAGCGACCACAACGAGGTCGCCTCCAGCTCGATCGCGGTGTTGTCGGCCTTGTTGGCGACCAGCAGCACCGGCTTGGCACTGCGTCGGAGCATCCGTACCGCGGCCTCGTCGACGTCGGTGGACCCGACCGTGGCGTCGACGACGAACAGCACCACGTCGGCGGTCGCCACGGCGTTCTCGGCCTGGGCCGCGATCGCGGCCGCCCGGTCCCGGGCGTCCGGCTCCCAACCGCCGGTGTCGACGACGGTGAACTGCCGGCCGGACCACTGCGCGTCGTAGGGGACGCGGTCCCGGGTCACTCCGGGAGTGTCTTCGACCACCGCCTGGCGTCGCCCGATGATCCGGTTGACGAGCGTGGACTTGCCGACGTTGGGACGCCCGACGACCGCCACCACCGGCACCGGACCGGTCGGCTCCTCCTGGTCGATGTCCGGTTCCCGCAGCTCGACCCAACCGTCACCGGTACTCACGACGCCTCCTCGCCCCGCCGGACAACCGTCCGACCCTCACCCGACCGGACAACCGTCCGACCTTCGCCGCGCCGGACACCGGTCCGACGCCCATCCGGGCCGGGACAACCCCGACCCGGTACCTCAACCGTCCGCCCCGTACGTCGTCTCACTGACCCGGCCGCCGTCCGGTCAACAGGTCGCGCAGCCGGGCGACCACCTCGTCGATGCCCAGTTCGGTGGTGTCCAGCACCACCGCGTCCGGCGCCTGCCGCAGCGGATCCGCGGCGCGGGTCGAGTCGAGCCGGTCGCGCCGAGCCAGATCGGCCGCGGTCACGGCGAGGTCGGCGGCGTTCTCCGTACTGCGCCGTTGCGCCCGCGCCTCGGCCGACGCGGTCAGGTAGACCTTGAGGTCGGCGTCCGGCGCCACCACCGAGCCGATGTCCCGACCCTCCACCACAATTCTGCCGGCCGCCTCGATGATCTGCCGTTGCAGGGCGACCAGGATCTCCCGTACGGCGGGAACCGCCGACACCGCGGAGACCGCGGCCGTCACCTCGGGGCCCCGGATGTCCCGGTCGACGGCAATCCCGTCGGCGGTCACGCTCGGCGCCTCCGGGTCGACGCCGATCTTCAGATCGACCTCGCCGGCCACCTTTGTCACCGACTCGGCGTTCTCGAGGTCGACACCGGAGCGCAGCACCGCCCAGGTCACCGCCCGGTACATCGCACCGGTGTCGAGATAGCGGGCGCCCAGTGCACTGGCCAGCCTGCGGGAAACGGTGGACTTCCCCGAACCGGACGGGCCGTCCACGGCAACCACACATCGCCCGGTCCGTGCCTCTTCCGCCACCGTTCCTCCTTCTGCCAGTTGATCTGCGTCTGCCCCGGTCCGTGGGCTCGCGTCCCGGTAACCGCAGGTATGCCCCGGGCCACATCGGCACGCCACACAGTCGGCGCGCACCCTGGGAACCCCGGGTGTCGCTGTCCATCATGCCCCGCGCCCCGAACCGGCCCGCGCCCGACGCCGGGGCGTGCTGGGCCGTACGGGTCGGGATCAGTCGTCGACCGCCTTGAACAGCGCGGCGATCTCCGCGTTGGTCAGCACCCGGTGCCGACCGGGACGCAGATCACCGAGCCGGATCGGGCCGATCGCGGTACGCACCAGCCGGGAGACCGGGTGCCCGACCTCCTCCATCAGCCGCCGGACGATGTGCTTGCGCCCCTCGTGCAGGGTGATCTCCACCTGGGCGGTTCGCCCCAGGGTGTCCACCAACCGGAACTCGTCGACCCGGGCCGGGCCGTCCTCGAGTTCGACTCCGGCCAGCAGCCGGCGCCCGGCGTTGCGGCGCAGTGGTCCCGCCACCTCGCAGAGGTACGTCTTCGGCACCCCGTACGACGGATGCATCAGCCGGTGGGCGAGCGTTCCGTCGTTGGTGAGCAGCAGCAGTCCCTCGCTGTCGGCGTCGAGCCGGCCGACGTGGTAGACCCGTTCCTCGACCCGACCGAGGAAGTCCGCGAGTGCGGTACGCCCCTTCTCGTCGGCCATCGTCGAGACGACGCCGCGCGGCTTGTTCATCGCGAGGTAGACCAGTCGGGCGTCGGTCACCACCCGTTCGCCGTCGACGTAGATGACCGCGGTCGACGGGTCGACCTTGTCGCCGAGTTGCGCGATCCGGCCGTCCACGGTGACCCGGCGCCGGAAGATCAGGTCCTCGCAGGCACGTCGGGAGCCCACGCCGGCGGCGGCGAGCACCTTCTGCAGGCGCTCGACGCCGTTGACGGGGGCGAGCTTGTCATCGTGGGGCATCGGCGATCTCTTCCACATCGTCGGGCAGGAACGGGGCGAGCGGCGGCAACTGGTCGACCCTGTCCAGCCCGAGTTTCTCCAGGAACAACGTTGTCGTCCGGTAGAGGAACGCACCGCTGTCCGGCTCGGTGCCACATTCCTCGACCAGGCCGCGCGAGACCAGGGTACGGATCACCCCGTCGCAGTTGACACCGCGGATGGCGGAGATCCGCGACCGGGTCACCGGCTGCTTGTAGGCGACCACGGCGAGGGTCTCCAACGCCGCCTGGGTGAGTCGGACAGACTGGCCGTCCAAGACGAAACGTTCGACGTAGGCGGCGTATTCCGGCCGGGTGTAGAGACGCCAACCACCCGCCGCCCGGCGCAGTTCGAAACCGTGTCCGGCCGTCGTGTAGTCCCGGGCGAGCCGGTCCAGCATGACGGCGACCCGTTCGGTCGGCTGTTCCAGTACCTGGGCGAGGACGATCTCGGCGACCGGTTCGTCGACGACCAGCAGGATCGCCTCCAGCGCGCCGCGCAACTCGGCGTCGTCGATCAGCGCCAGCGGCGCGGCCCGCCTGGCCGTCGCGCCGGCGGGGCCCGCCGGGGCACCGGCACCATGGTCCACGGGTCCGTCCACCGCCTGTGCCCCGGACGCACGCTCCGCCCCGCGCAGGCTCTCCGCCCCGGACAGGCTCTCCGGACCGGGTACGTCGGCGGCCTCGGCGGCGAACACACCCTCCGCCCCGGACGGGCGCTGCGCGCCGGGCAGCGCCCGCGCCCCGGCCTCGGTGCTCGACGCTCCGGACAGCCCTCGCGCCCCCGCCTCGGTGCTCGACGCTCCGGCCGACACCGGTCCGGCCGCGGTCTGCGCCGCGGGAGCCGGCAGCGTACCGTCCAGTGCCCCACCGTCCGTCGCCGAAGGCACCGCCGTCCCCGACACGTCCGCCGGCGCCGCGTCCTCCGTGACCGGAACGTCGGTCACCGGCCCCTCGCCGTCGGAGTCGTCGACCGACGGCGCATCGGGCGTCTCCTGCCCGGTCGACTGTCGCGGGGCGGGTGACCGCTCCCAGGGCGGCACCCAGGCCGCGGCCTGCTCGGCCAGGGACTCCGGCCGATTGTCGCTGGTCACCGTGCCTCCTCCTGAATCTCTCCGGCGCCGGCCGGGTCGGTGCCGGTCGCCACGCCGGGCCGGTCGACGTCCGAGTCGGCAGCCCCGGCCACGCCGACCTCGGCGGTCTCGGCGCGGTCCCCGGCGGCCGCCGGCTCCTTGACCGGCGTTCCCGCGTACTCGTCGATGGTCAGGTCGGCGCCGCCGTCGGCGGGACCGGTCCACCGTACGGTCAGTTCACCGAGCGCCTCCACCTGGCTGAACCCGACCAGGCCCTCCCGGTACAGCTCGAGTAGCGCCAGGAACCGGGCCACCACCTCGAGCGTCGACTCACAGTCCGCGCAGAGGATCCGGAACGTCGCGGTGCCGGCCCGGCGTAGCCGGTCCCGGAGCAGTGCGGCGTGCTCCCGGACACTCACCAGTACCATGTGCACGTGATCGATGGAGACGACCGGAGCAGCCTTCGGGGTCATCGCCTTGATCGCCAGTTTGAGCAGCCGCTCCGGTCCGATCCCCAGGACCAGTTCGGGTAGCGCCTCGGCGTACCGCGGCTCCAGGGTGACCGCCCGGGGGTAGCGGCGGGAACCGACCGCCTCCAGTTCCGCGATGTGCGCGGCGGCCTCCTTGTACGCCTTGTACTGCAGCAGCCGGGCGAAGAGCAGGTCCCGGGCCTCCAGCAGGGCGAGATCCTCCTCGTCCTCCACCTGGGCGGCGGGCAGCAGCCGGGCCGCCTTCAGGTCGAGCAGGGTGGCGGCGATCACCAGGAACTCGCTCGCCTCGTCGAGGTCCCAGGCGTCACCCATCGCCCGGATGTAGGCGATGAACTCGTCGGTCACCTGGTGCAGGGCGACCTCGGTGACGTCGAGCTTGTGCTTGCCGATCAGTTGCAGCAGCAGGTCGAACGGGCCGGTGAAGTTCGCCAGCCGTACGGTGAAGCCGGCGCCTGCCTCGGTCTCGTCGGCGGTGGGAGTGTCCCCGTCGGCCGTCGCGGCGACGTCCGGACGACCGTCGTCCGGGTCGGACGACGGCGATCTCTGACTCTGGGCGGGCACCACAGCGGTGGCGGCCGGCGCCGACGGCCCCGGATCGCCGGATACCAACCCCGAGGCCGACGGATCCGACACCGACGGACCCGGCGGTTTCGGGTCCGGGGCGGCGGAGACGGCGGGGGAATTCACCCGACGACCGTAGTCCACCGGCTCCGCGGCGTCCGTCGGCAGCCCCACGCCGGTACCGTCACTCACCCGATGATCCTCTCGGGGTGGCCGTGCCGCCGCTCCCCCACCACCCGGCCGGCTCCGGAACGGAGAACGGAAACGGAAACGGAACGGGACAGCGGCCGGCAGCCGCCGGCCGGGAACCTCCGCACAGGGCTACCGCTCGGCCTGCGCGGCGATCACCTCTCGGGCCAGCTGGCGGTAGTTGCGGGCACCGGAGGACGCCGGGTCCAGGGTGGTGATCGGCGCGCCGGCGACCGTGGACTCCGGGAACTTGACCGTCTTGGTGATCACCGTCTGGTAGACCTTGTCGCCGAACGCCTCGACCACCCGCTGCAGCACCTGCCGGCAGTGGGTGGTGCGGCTGTCGTACATGGTGGCCAGGATGCCTTCGAGCTCCAGGTCGAAGTTGAGCCGTTCCCGCACCTTGTCGATGGTGTCCAGCAGCAGCGCCACCCCGCGCAGGCTGAAGAACTCGCACTCCAGCGGGATGAGTACGCCGTCCGCCACGGTCAACGCGTTGATCGCGAGCAGGCCCAGCGACGGCTGGCAGTCGATCAGGACGAAGTCGTACTCCTTGCGGATCGAGCGCAGCACCCGGGCCAGGGCCATCTCCCGGGCTACCTCGTTGACCAGCTGGATCTCGGCCGCCGAGAGGTCGATGTTGGCGGGCAGCAGGTGCAGGCCGGCCACGTCGGTCTTGATCAGCACGTCCTCGGCGGTGACGTCGTCCTGCATCAGCAGGTTGTAGACCGACAGGTCCAGGTTGTGCGGGTTGACGCCGAGCCCGACCGAGAGCGCGCCCTGCGGGTCGAAGTCGACAAGCAGAACCTTGCGGCCGTACTCGGCCAGCGCGGCGCCCAGGTTGATGGTCGTGGTGGTCTTGCCGACCCCGCCCTTCTGGTTGGCCATCGCGATGATCCGCGCCGGGCCGTGCTGGTCGGTCGGCATCGGCTCCGGGATCGGCTTGCGCATCGTGTACGCGGCCGGGTCGGCCGGGCCGAGTTCGGCGCCGAGGTCCAGGGCGGACTGCTGTTCGCGCAGGGTCGAGGTCCACGCCTCGGCACGGTCACCGTTGTCAGCCATGTCCTCGTACGCCCCCTCCCGACGACTGCCCGGCGTCGGAGCCGAACGGTGTCCTGTGCGGCGCCGCCGCGAACCTCGATTGCCGCCTCACGAGGCCGCGCCGATGCCGACTGTACGCCACGTCGCAGCACCGTAGTGGGCACCGTCTCGGCGTGTCGACTCGGCGGGGACAACGGTGTACCACGGCCGGAGCGTCCACGCGTCGCAGGCGCCGCGCGCCGAGATTACCCGGAGCGGATCAGTCGAGGGCCCGGGGATGCGCGGTGACGTACACCTCGCGGAGCCGGTCCACGGTCACCAGGGTGTAGACCTGGGTCGTGGTCACCGAGGCGTGGCCGAGCAGTTCCTGCACGACCCGCACGTCAGCGCCACCGTCGAGCAGGTGGGTGGCGTACGAGTGACGGAGTGTGTGCGGCGAGACCGCCCCCGGCCCGTCGACCGGAAGTCCGGCGCGCCGGGCGGCCCGGCGCAGGATGGTCCAGGCGCTCTGCCGGGAGAGTGGCCCGCCGCGGGCGTTGAGAAAGATCACCGGAGTGCCGTGGCCGGCGGCGGCGAGGGCCGGCCGGGCCCGGACGAGGTAGGCCCGCAGCGCCTCGGCCGCGTACCCGCCGACCGGCACCAGCCGACTCCGCCCACCCTTGCCCCGGAGCAACACCACCCCGTCGGTCAGGTCGAGGTCGTCGATCGCGGCGCCGACCGCCTCGGAGATCCGGGCGCCGGTGCCGTACAGGAACTCCAGCAGCGCCCGGTCGCGTAGTGGCAGCGTCGCCTCCGGTCCGGTCGCCCCGGCCGGGCCGGTGGTCTCCAGCAGTCGGAGCACGTCGGTGACGTCCAACGCCCGGGGCAGCCGCCGGGGCGGCACCGGCGGCCGGACGTCGCGGCTCGCGTCCTGGCCGGCCAGCCCTTCCCGGACCGCGAACCGGTGCAGGCCACGGACGGCGGAGGCGGCCCGGGCGGCGGAGGCGGCCGACAGCGGCGGGTGGTCGGCATCCCCGGCCCGCAGCCGGGCCACGTGCCCGGCGATCTGGGCCGGTCCGACCGTGGCCAGGTCCCGGACCCCGTCGGTGGCGAGCGTCGCCAGATACCGTTCCAGGTCCCGGCGGTACGACGAGAGCGTGTTCGTCGACAGTCCCCGCTCGACGGTCAGGTGGTCGAGGTAGCCGCGCACCGCGCGGCGCAGCGCCGGTGACGGCTCGGCCGGGGGTGGATCCGGCGGCGAGTCGCCCGGAGCCGGGTCGGCCGGAGCCCCGTCGGCCAGCGACGGGTCGGCCGGAGCCGGGGCCGGCACGTCGGTGCCCGACCCCGCCCCCGGTACCCCGCTCATCCGAGGACGTCCGCCAGCGGCAGCGTGGACATCCCGTGCGCCTCGGCGACCGGCCCGTAGGTGACCTGGCCGGCGTGCGTGTTGAGGCCCAGGGCGAGCGCCGGGTCGCGGCGCAGCGCCTCACGCCAGCCGTGGTTGGCCAGCTCCAGGGCGTACGGGAGGGTGACGTTGGTCAGCGCGTACGTGCTGGTGTGCGGCACCGCGCCGGGCATGTTCGCCACGCAGTAGAACAGCGAGTTGTGCACCGGGTAGACCGGGTCGTCGTGGGTGGTCGGCCGGGAGTCCTCGAAGCAGCCGCCCTGGTCGATCGAGATGTCGACGAGCACACTGCCCGGCTTCATCCGGGAGACCAACTCGTTGGAGATCAGCGTCGGGGCCTTCGCCCCGGGCACCAGCACCGCGCCGATCACCAGGTCAGCGTCGAGCACGGCCCGCTCGATCTCGTAGGTGTTCGACGCCACGGTCTGCAGGTGCCCCCGGTAGATCGCGTCGGCCTGGCGCAGTTGGCTCACCGCCCGGTCCAGCAGCAGCACCTCGGCCTGCAGGCCGAGCGCGATCGCCGCCGCGTTCCGGCCGGAGACCCCGGCGCCGATCACCACGGTCTTGGCCGCGTACACGCCGGAGACGCCACCCATCAGCACCCCGCGCCCTCCCCCGCTGCGCATCAGGTGGTACGCCCCGACCTGCGGCGCCAGCCGGCCCGCGACCTCGGACATCGGGGCGAGCAGCGGCAGCGAGCGGTCCGGCAGCTCGACCGTCTCGTACGCGATACCGGTGACCTTCCGGTCCAGCAACGCGTCGGTGCACGACTTGGAGGCGGCGAGGTGCAGGTACGTGAAGAGCAGCTGCCCCTCCCGCATCCGGTGGTACTCCTCGGCGACCGGCTCCTTGACCTTCAGGACCAGCTCGGCGGTACCCCACACGTCGTCGGCGTCGCCGAGGATGGTGGCACCGGCGGCGGCGAACTCGTCGTCGCTGATCGACGACCCGGCCCCGGCGCCGGCCTCCACGTACACCTGGTGGCCGGCACGGACGAACTCGTGCACACCCGCCGGGGTGATCGCCACCCGGTACTCGCGGTTCTTGACCTCGCGCGGAATTCCGACCTTCACGATGCAGACACCCTCTCTGCCGGGGTCGCCGGCTCCGGTGGTACGGCGCGCGCCGGCTCCGGTGCCGCCGCGGTCCGCCGTCCCGCCTGCGGAAGTCTAGGACCGCGCCCCGGACCGGGCAGCCAGCATTGTGACAGCGGGTAACCGCCAGGGTTGACGGTATGTCAGCCGGCCGCCCGGTGCACGGGTCAGGGCAGCGGCGCGTCGACCGGCCGCAGCGGCGCCCAGCCCTGGTCACGGGCCCGGGCTGCGGCGAGCACCCCGGCCACGCAGGCGACGTTGGTGATCTCCCCGGCCAGGACCATCGTCACCGCCTCGTCCAGGTCGACCCGGACGACCTCCAGTTCGGCCTCCTCGTCGTGGCGCTCGTGCCGGTCACCGGGCGGGACCTCCGACAGCTCCCGGGCCAGGAAGATCCGGATCATCTCGTCGGAGTAGCCGGGTGAGGTGTGCACGTCGACCAGCAGGTCGAGCCGGGCCGCGTGCAGGTCCGCCTCCTCGGCGAGTTCCCGGAGCGCGCCGGCCGGCAACTCCTCGCCGGCCACGTCGGCCAGGCCGGCCGGCAGTTCCCAGATCGCCCGGCGGAGCGGGTGGCGGTACTGCCGTACCAGCACCACCCGCCCCTGCTCGTCCAACGCGACCACACCGACCGCGCCGACGTGCCGTACGTAGTCCCGGGCCGAGACCCGGCCGCCCGGCATCTCGACCTGGTCCGTGACGACGGAGAAGATCCGCCCCCGGAACCGCTCCTGGCTGGACCGGACCGCGTAGTGGTGCCCGGACCCGGCCGGCGTGCCGCCGCCGAACCCGGCCGGCCCGGAACCGTCAGCGGTCCGGCCGGCCGCGGTCGGCGTGGGGCCGGTCACGACGGGGAGCTCGCGCGGGCCGCCCGGACCTGGCCGTTGCGTCCGCCCCGTCCACCCCGCGCCGGGGAGGTCCCCGACTCCACGTCGGCGGCACCGTCGCCCCCCGGCGCCGAATCGGCGACCGGGGCACCGGCGACGGTCCCCGCCGGAGCGTCCAGGTCCACCGGCAGCTGGTCGGCCGACGAGTAGGCGACCACCGCACCGACGAACGCCGCGAAGAGCGGATGCGGCCGGGTCGGCCGGCTCTTCAGCTCCGGATGTGCCTGGGTCGCCACGAAGAACGGGTGCAGGTCCCGGTCCAGCTCGACGAACTCGACCAGTCGACCGTCCGGCGAGGTGCCGGAGATCTGCAACCCGGCCTTGGTGAGCACGTCCCGGTAGGCGTTGTTCACCTCGTACCGGTGGCGGTGCCGCTCACTGACCTCGGTGGCGCCGTACGCCTCGGCGACCAGCGAACCGTCGGTCAACCGGGCCGGGTACGCGCCGAGCCGCATCGTCCCGCCCAGGTCACCCTTGCCCGCGACGATGTCCTGCTGGTCGGCCATGGTGGCGATCACCGGGTGGCTGGCCTGCTCGTCGAACTCGAGCGAGTTGGCGCCGTCCAGCCCGGCGAGATGGCGGGCGACCTCGATGGTCATGCACTGCAGACCGAGGCAGAGTCCCAGGATCGGGATCCGGTTCTCCCGGGCGTACCGGACCGCACCGATCTTGCCCTCGATGCCGCGTACGCCGAAGCCGCCGGGGATGACGATCCCGTCGACGCCGGCCAGCGCGGCAGCCGCACCGGCGGCGGTCACGCAGTCGTCACTCGGCACCCAGACCAGTTCCACCCGGGCCCGGTGGCCGAACCCGGCGGCCCGGATCGCCTCGCTCACCGACAGGTACGCGTCGGGCAGGTCGACGTACTTGCCGACCAGGGCGACCCGGACGGTGTGCCGGGGGTGGTGCACCCGGTCGAGCAGGTCGTCCCAGCGGTCCCAGGCGACGTCCCGGAAGGAGAGCCCGAGCCGACGTACCACGTAGGCGTCCAGGCCCTCCTGGTGCAGCACCTTCGGGATGTCGTAGATGCTCGGCGCGTCCGGTGCGGCGATCACCGCCTCGCGGTCGACGTCGCAGTAGAGCGAGAGCTTGTGCTTGAGCTTGTCCGGGATCTCCCGGTCCGACCGGCAGACGATGGCGTCCGGCTGGATACCGATGTTGCGCAGCTGGGCGACCGAGTGCTGGGTCGGCTTGGTCTTCAGCTCCCCGGACGGTGCCAGGTACGGCACCAGCGACACGTGCAGGTAGAAGCAGTTGTCCCGACCGAGGTCGTGGCGGACCTGCCGGATCGCCTCGAGGAACGGCAGCGACTCGATGTCCCCGACCGTGCCACCCACCTCGGTGATCACCACGTCCGGGGTCCGGCCGTCCTCGTCGGGGTCGGCCATGGCCAGGATCCGGGACTTGATCTCGTTGGTGATGTGCGGGATCACCTGCACGGTGTCCCCGAGGTACTCCCCGCGCCGCTCCTTGGCGATCACCTCCGAGTAGATCTGGCCGGTGGTGACGTTCGCCTTGCCGGACAGCGCCCGGTCGAGGAACCGCTCGTAGTGCCCGACGTCGAGATCGGTCTCGGCGCCGTCGTCGGTGACGAAGACCTCACCGTGCTGGAACGGGTTCATCGTTCCCGGGTCGACGTTGAGGTAGGGGTCGAGTTTCTGCATCACGACGCGCAGACCCCGCGCGGTGAGCAGATTTCCAAGGCTGGAGGCGGTCAGGCCCTTGCCGAGTGAGGAGGCGACGCCCCCGGTGACGAAAATGTGCCTGGTCGTCCGTACTGAAGGGGCCAAGGCCTGCTCCCGTGGTCGTCTGTTGCGATCGTGCAGACCGGGTCCGATCAGCGAAGTGATCGAGGCGATCCACGGGATTCCACGGTAACACCATCCGTGGCCGGGGTGCCGGCCGCACCCGTTTCCGTGCCGTCGACCCGGTGGCCGTACCTGATCAACCTGCCGGCAACCCGGCACCCGGATCGGGTTTGCGGCTCAACCTGATCGATCCGTCGGTGATCCTGACCACCGGACCGGTGGTTCAGCCGGTCGGGGCGCCGGCCGCGTCGTCCGCCCATCCGACGGCGGGCGGCATGGTGCGGTCGGTGGCGTGGTCGAGCACCCGCAGCGCCGCCAGGGCGGCCATCGGCACCGCCAGGGCGGCCGCCGCGCCGGCGACGTTGAGGGCGGCGCCGCCGAGGACCCCGCCGAGCAGGGCGGCGACCGCGATACCGGCCATTCCGGCCCGGACCGCCGGGTAGATCCCGAACAGACGTTTGAGACCGCCCCAGGGACGCAGCAGGGCGAACCACACCAGCACCGCGCCGGCCAGGGCCAGCACGGTCAGCGGACTGCCGAACAACGCCGTCAGGTTCGCCGCCCCGGAGCGGTGCACGGTGAGCCCGCTGGTGCCGTCGCCGAAGGCGGCGAGGAAGCGGCCGAGGCTGCCCCGCTGGTCCAGCGGCTGGCGCAGGTCGAGCAGGGCGAACCCGATCGTCACGGCCAGACCCGCCATGGTGGCCCAGGCCAGCCGGGCAGGGGTCAACCAGCCGCCGGTGCTGATCGCGGCCGCGATGCTCACTCCGGCGGTCAGCGCGACCGCGCCCACCGGATCACCACCCAGGTACGGACTGCCGACGACGATCACGCCGAGCACACCGACGAGCACCACCACCGCCGGACGCCAACTGCGGCGGACCCGTTGGGCGAGCCATCCGGCGGTCAGCAGGCTGCCGGCCACGAACACGCCAAGGCCGACCACGCCGAGGCCGGAGTAGCGGCCGCCCTCCAGCGCCGAGTAGCCGATCACCCCGTTGAGCTGGAGCCGGGCTCCGGTGATCACGTCGGCCGCGACGACCAGGGCCGCCAACGCGGCGACGCTGCCCAACGGCCAGAGGGTGCGCCCGTACGCCCGGGCCAGCCGGACCCCGGCGGTGGCCACACCGAGCAGCCCGACGGTGACCAGGGCGAAGTAGACGCCGGCGTGCTCGCCGCGCCACCACGGGACCACGTCGGCGACCAGGGCGGCGGGTATCGCGAGGGCGGCCGCGATCAGCAGCACCTCGACCGTCGCGACGATCCGCCGGGGCACCGGGGTGGGTCCCGACGGTCCGGCGTGCCGGCGGGCCCGCCGCAACAGCGGCACCACCGCGATCGCGAGCAGCACCTGCAGGCCGGCCAGCAGGGCGAAGAACCAGCGGGCCACCCGTTGCTGGGCCCGCGCCTCGCGGTCGGCGTCCGCCGGTGCGGCGATGGCGTCGGGCAGGGCGGCGGGGCGGCCGGCGACCCTGGTCGCCGGCTGACCGACGAAGACTCGCTGGGGCGCGGGCCGGCCGAGCGCGGCCAGCGCGGTCGGCGCCAGGTCGACAAGTTGCAGGTAGCCGTCCCGGCCCGTGCTACGCGAGGTGAGCCAGCCCCGTTCCCAGCCGGGGCCGTCGGCCACCGCCACGTGCAGGCGGGACGTCTGGTCGGTGTCGGCGATCCCGGCGACCAGCACCAGGGACCGTTCGGGGCGGGCCGCCAGCACCCGGGCCAGCGCGGTGTCGGCGCGGCGGGCGGCATCGGCCCGGCCGGCCGGGTCCTCGCCGGCGACGGTGCCGAGGTCGATGATGCTCAGTACGCAGTCGTCGAGCATGGTGGAGAGCTCGGCCGGCAGCTTCTCGGCGTACCGGTCCACCCGTCCGAAGGGCCGGGCGGCGGCGACGGCCGCACCGGAGCCGACCGCGTTGGTGCACCGGACCGATTCGGCCAGCGTCCCCGGTACCGTGCCCCAGCGAAGTTTGTCCTGGTTGAAGCTGACCGTGGCCCGCTGGTCGGGCAGGTTGGCGCTGATCCGGTCCGGCCGCTCGACGGTGACGTCCAACGGCGGACACTCACCCGGTACGACGGTGCCGTCCCAGGCCGCGAAGTTGCCGGCGCCGAGAGTTTGCCAGCCGTCGACCGGGCAGGTCGGCTGGCGCGCCGAGCGGACCGACAGCGAGCCGATGGAGCCTCGTTCGGCCATCTGCCACAGCGTCGGGGTCTGCTGCGGGTCGACGTCGTCCCAGCGCAGGCCCGGGATGCCGACCAGCACCACGTAGTCGGCGGTCTTCTCCGGTGCGCCGGCGGCCGGCCGGACGACCAGCGCCGCGACGCCCAGGGCCACCACCGCGGCGGTCAACAGGACCGGCACCAGCCGACGCAGCACCGGCAGCACCGCGAACCGGCGTACCAGGTCCGGCACGGCCGGCGCCGGCCGTGCAGGGTCCGGGGTGGACCCTGTCGGATCCGGCGCTACCTCGAGCTGCCGCCCCGGATCCGGGAGCGCCGGGTCGTCCGGTGCCGGTGCGGTCCGGTCCGGGTGGGCCGACCGCAGCCGCCGGGGCAGCGCCGCCAGCCGGCCACGCCACCCGGGTCCTGGGCGCGGCATCAGACCTGCCCCGCCGCCGAACCGGCGGAACCGGTGGCGGAGTCGTCGGGCCGGCCGGCGGAGACCGCGGCCGGGGCGAGTTCGGCGTAGAGCGTGGTGACGGCGGCCACTGTCTCGACCTCGGTCGGCCACCCGGCGGCCCGGTCGAGGCCCGCCCGGGCCAGCGCCGCCCGCCGGTCGGGGTCGGCGAGCAGGGCCCGGACCGCCTCGTCGACGGCCTCGACGTCGCCCGGCGGGACCAGTACGACCGCGTCGCCGACCAGCTCCGGCAGCCCGCCGACGGCGGTGGCGACCAGCGGTACGCCGGCCCGCAGCGTTTCCTGGGCGAAGAGTTGCCGGGCCTCCCAGTCGCTGGTGACCACCGCCAGGTCCGCCCCGCCGAGCAGGTCGGCCACGTCGGTGCGGTGGCCGAGCAGGGTGACCGGGGCCCGGGTGGCCGAGATCCGGGCGGCCAGCTGCAGATAGCTGGGACCGCTGCCGGCGATCACCACCACCGGCGCCGGGTCGAGGTCCCGCCACCGGGCGGCGGCGTCCACCAGCAGGTCGTAGCGCTTCTGCGGGTGCAGGCGGCCGACCGACAGGATCAGCGGCTGGTCCGGCGCCACGCCGAACTCGGCCCGGACCGCGGCCCGGCTCCGGCGCGGCGGCGGCAGGCTCGGGGCGGCGACCGGGGCCAGCCGGGCGTCCGGTGCGCCGAGGGCCCGGGCCCGGTCGACCAGGTCGGCGGAGGCACCGAGGGTGACCCGGGCCCGACGGGCGACGACCCGTTCGACGAGCCGGGACAGCTGTCCGCGTACGCCGGTGGCGAGCACCGCGTTGTGCCAGGTGACCACGACCGGCGCCGCCGGGCGGGCGAGGACCGCGACCAGGCCGGCCCGGAGTCCGTGCGCGTGCACCACGTCGACCGGTTCGGTCAGTACCCGGCGCAGTGCGGCGACCGCCCGGGCGTCGGCCGGGGTCGGGCTCGCCGGGATCTCGACCGGTACGAAGCGGGCGCCACCGGCGGTGAAGGTGAACTGCTGCTCGGTGGCGGCGGGCCCGCAGACGGTGACCGTGACGCCGTTGCTGACCAGGCCCCGGACCAGCGAGGCGACGTGCTGGCCGACGCCCCCGGTGCTGGAGGCGAGGAGGAGGACAACCGAGCCGGCCCAGTCGCCGACTGTCCCGGTACTCACCGCGTCTCCCGTTCCCTCTCCTCGTCCGTCTCCGGGCCGCCGACGTGGCGTCGACCCGCCCGGGCCGTCAGGCCACCCAGCCGGTTGCGGGTCGCCACCAGCAGCGGGCGTACGTCGTGCCGGTCCAGCGGGTACGCGATCGCGACGAACACCGCGCCGACGACGACACCGGACAGCATGCCCTGTAGCAGGGCGGCGCCGCGCGCCGGGGTGCCGTCGGCGCCGCCGCCCAGCCAGTGCGCCAGTGCCGCGCCGGCCGCCGCCGCGACCACCCCGGCGAGCAGTCCGACCAGCGCCGAGCGGGGAAAGCCGGTCAATGCCCGACGGCCGGCCTCCCGGATCACCGTCCCGACCAGCAGCACACCCAGTACCAGCATGCCGAGCGAGTTCGCCAGCCCGACCGCGAACACCCGGTGGTCGACCGGGAAAACGGCGGAGAGCCCGATCGCGGCGACCGGCACCAGGAGCCAGCCGACCACGGTGGCGACGGTGGCCGGGGCGGCGGCGTTGCGGGCGTACAGGGCCCGGGTGAGAACCGCGAGCAGGCCGTAGCCGAGCAGTCCGGGGGCGAACCCGGCGATGGCGGCGGCGGAGGCGGTGCCGCTGCCCGGCCAGAAGAACCGGGCGACCGGTTCGGCGGTGCCGACCAGCGCCGCCGCGCCGAGGCAGCTGAACAGCAGCACCCGGCGGGCGGTCGGGGCGAGGGTGTCCCGGTAGCCGGCGGTGTCGCCGGTGGCGTGGGCGGCGGCGAGGGTCGGGTACGCGGCGACGGCCAGCGGGACCGCGAGCACCGCCCAGGGCAGCAGGTAGACGGTCTGGGCCAGGTTGAAGACCACCGCGGCGCCGGTCGGCCCGCCGGTCACCTGGTGCAGGCTGACCACCAGGGCGATCTGCTGGGCGGCCACGGTGGCCGCGCCGGCCAGGGCGAGGCCGCCGACCCTGGCCCGGGCGTCGGCCGGGAACCGGTAGCCGGGTCGGATCGGCAGCCGGAGCCGGCGCAGCGGCACGAGCAGCGACAGGGAGAGCACCACCACGCCGAGGGTGGTGCCGGCGGAGAGGATCAACTCGCCACCCCGGCCCACCCCGGCGATGCTCGGGTGCACGCCCTCGGCGGCGGCGAACGCCAGGTAGACCCCGATCACCGTGACGCTGGAGAGCAGCGGGGCGATCACCGGCCAGGCGAACCGCCGGTACGACTGCAGCACGCCGGTGAGCACGATGCCGATCCCGTACAGCGGCAGTTGCGGGGCGAAGACCCGCAGCATCCGGGCTCCGGCCTCGACCTCGGCCGGGCTCGGCCGGTCGGCGATCAGCCCGATCACCGGTTCGGCGAAGACCGCGACCACGACCGCGAGCGGGACCAGCAGGGTCAGCGTCCAGCTGAGCAGGGCGCCGGTGGTCCGGGCCACCGCGGCCCGGTCACCGGCCGCGACCGCGCCGGCCAGCAGCGGTACGACCAGACTGGCCAGCGCCCCACCGGCGACGATCTCGAAGATGATGTTCGGCACGGTGTTCGCGACCACGTACATGCCGCCGAGGTCGCTGTTGTCGCCCATCACCCAGGTGAAGACGGCGGTACGCCCGAACCCGGCCAGTCGACTGGCCACGGTCAGTACGGCGATCAGCGCCGCGGCACCGGCGACCCGACCGGCGCCGACGAGGGGTGCCGGCGTCTTCACGTCAGGAGTGTCGCCGACCCAGCGCGTCGAGTTCGCGCAATCCCCGGGTGTTCTGGATCACCTGGGTGAAGCTGACCTTCTCGCTGGCGGCGGTGAGCGCGGCGATCCCGGTCAGCAGGGCGGCCCGCCCCACCGGCCCGGTACGCGCGGCCAGCGCCACCCCGAGCAGCGCGCCGAGCGCGTTGGCGCCGCTGTCACCGAGCATGACCCGCTCGTCGAGGTCGGCGGGGAGCAGCGCGGCGGCGGCGCCGACCGGGCCGGCGGCGAGTCCGCCGGTCGGGCCGGGCAGCAGCGGGGTGCCGAGCAGCACACCGGCCTTCAGCGCCCGGCCCGGTCGCAGGTCGAGCAGGTTGACCAGGTTGGCGGTGCCGGCGACCACTCCGGCACCGAGCAGCACGTCGACCAGGCCGGCGGTACGGCCGGCCCGGCGACGGTGTGGGTGTGACCGGACGGTGGGGTCGGCGGCGAGCAGGGCGGCGGCGGCGAGCCCGGCGGCCCCCACCCCGGCGATCTTGACGAGGCCGCTGGTGACCCGGCCCTGCCGCAGCGCGCCGAGGTGTCCGGCGAAGCCCTTGGCCGTCTTCTGGTCGGGGCGGGCCCCGACCACGTCGTCGTAGAGGCCGACGGCGCCGGAGGAGAGGCCGGCGACCAGGGCGGCGGTGGCGGCGGGGCGGCTCGGTGCGCCGGCCGCTCCGCCCACGGCCGCGGCGGCGGCGAGCGCCGGGCCGGCGGCGAGGGTGACGGTGCGGCCCCGGAAGTTGGTGCGTTTCAACGCGGGGGCCCAGGGACCGGCGGCGACGGCGCGCAGTACCGCACCGGCCAGCCCGGCGGCGACACCGAAGGCGATCCGGCGCCGACCGGCGACACCGCGTCCCGCGGTCATGCGGCCACCCGTGGCGTGCCGGGTGGCCTGTTCCGGGGCGGTCACTCGGGCAACGCCGGCAGCAGGGACTGGGCGCCCTCGCCGACCCCGTACGCGCCGGCCTGCTTGGTGCCGAACTGCTGGACCAGTGCCAGCGCGGTGACCAGCTGCCCCTGCACGGTGTTCGCGTTGTCGACGGTGGAGATCGTCTTGGACAGCGCCGGGTCCCGACGCACCTCCGCCACCAGGTTGCCGCCGCCGCTGCCGTTGCCGGCGACCACGGCCAGGGACGCCTTGTCGAACTGGTCGGTCAACCGGACCACCGAGGCGTCCTTCTTCGCCGCGTCCCGGTCGACGTACGGCTGCCCGCTGACCACCACGAACGCCTCGGCGGGGGCGGTGATCTTCTCCGGCACGGTCAGGTAGCCCGCCTCGCTGTAGTCCTCCAGCACCGCCCGCCGGTCCGCGTCGGTGACCGGCGAGCCGCCCTCCGGGCGGTCGAGCACGGCGCTGGCCAGCAGCGCGGCGGACTTCTCCACGCCGTCGCTGCCGGGCAGTTCCGCGTCGGGGATGGTCGGACGGGCCGCCCGGGCCGCCATGCCGAGCAGGTCGACGTTGCTGGCCGGTTCGATGAACTTCTCCTGTACGTCGATCCGGCCGGTAATGGTGGCACCGGTCTGCCGGATCATTTCGGTGACGTCCTCGACGTGGTCCTGCCCGCTCGGCAGCGTGAGCACCAGCACCCGGCGGTTGGTGAGCGCCCCGCGCAGCAGGTGCGGCGCGGCCTCGGTGACGAAGTCCTCCTCGCGCTGGAGTTCGGCCTGCATGCTGTCGACCTGGTCTCGGAGCTGGTCGTTGCTTTTACGCAGCGCGTTGACGGTGTCGTTGAGGGAGTCGGCGAGCGGCCCGTTGAGGGCCGCGGTGCCGACCACCAGGCCGATGGCCAGGGCCAGGAAGACCGCGGTGAGCGACACCACGTGGTACCGAAAGTTGATCACGACCAGCGCCTCTTGATCGATCGGGGCCCGACCTCCATGGGCCGGGGCCTAGAAGAGCTGTCCAAGTTGGAACACCGTATTGTTCCACCACTCGGAGGCCACCCCGAGGTAGGCCTTGCCGACGGTGGAGACCGCGACCGCCGACGCCATCGCGGCCAGCGCCGAGAGCACCAGCAGCAGCAGCGACGAGCCGGAGATGCTCTGCCGGTAGAGCCGGCTCACCCCCTTGGCGTCGACCAGTTTGCCACCGACCTTCAACCGGGTGAGGAAGGTGGAGGCCATGCCGCCCCGGCCTTTGTCCAGGAACTCGACGAGTGTCGCGTGGGTGCCGACCGCCACGATCAGCGAGGCGCCCTTGCCGTCGGCGAGCAGCATCGCCAGGTCCTCGCTGGTGGCCGCGGCCGGGAAGGTCTGGGCGGTGACCCCGAGCCCGTTCACCCGGGCCAGTCCGGGGGCCCGCCCGTCCGGGTACGCGTGCACGATCACCTCGGCGCCGCAGCGCAGCACGTCGTCGGTGACCGAGTCCATGTCGCCGATGATCAGGTCGGGGGTGTATCCCGCCTCGACCAGGGCGTCCGCCCCGCCGTCGACCCCGATCAGCACCGGCTTGAACTCCCGGATGTACGGGCGCAGCACGTCGAGGTCGGCCTTGTAGTCGTACCCCCGGACCACGATCAGGCAGTGTCGACCCCGGATCGTGGTCTCGATGTCCGGCACCCCGACGCCGTCGAGCAGCAGGTCACGTTCCTGCTTGAGGTACTCCATGGTGTTGGCGGCGAATGCCTCCAACTGCACCGACAGGCCCTCCCGGGCGTCGGCCATCGCCTTGGCCACCGACTCGGCGTCCTGTCGGCTGCCGTGCCCGACCGGCTCGTCACCGAGCAGCACGGTGTTGCCGTCGATCCGGACCGTGTCCCCCTCGCGGATCTGCTGGAAGATGCTCTCGCCGAGGTCGTCGAGGAGGGGGATCCCCGCCTTGATCAGCACTTCCGGTCCGAGGTTGGGGTATCGGCCGGAGACCGACGGTTTGGCGTTGAGCACCGCGCCGACGCCGACCGCCACCAGGGAGTCGGCCGCGACCCGGTCCAGGTCGACATGGTCGATCACCGCGATGTCACCAGGACGTAGTCGACCGACCAGGCGCTTCGTCCGGCGGTCGAGGCGCGCGGTGCCGACAATCTTGCCCGGTTCGGCGCTCCGGGCCCGGCGCAACGTGGGTAAACGCATCCTGACCATCCTGGCATGTGGGGCAGAGCTTTCTGTCGCGACATGCCTGAGCAGGGCCGCCACCCCCAAGGGAACCACATCGACGCCCGGCCGGGTGTGGCCCGGGTCACACCTTCTGTTTCCCGCGCCCCCGCCCGCACCGGTCCGGGGGCCGTCCGCCGTCAGGGCCGGCGTTCCCGGGCCGCCACCGCGAGCAGTTCCTCCGCATGCGCGATACCCAGGTCGGAGTCGGGCAAACCAGCGAGCATCCGGGCGAGTTCCCGGGCCCGCTCGGTGTCCTCGACCACCCGTACCCCACTGGTGGTCACCGCGCCCCCGGTGTCCTTGGCCACCACCAGGTGCCGGTCGGCGAACGCGGCGACCTGCGGCAGGTGGGTCACCACCAGGACCTGGTGGGTACGGGCCAACCGGGCCAGCCGGCGGCCGATCTCCACCGCCGCCTGCCCGCCGACCCCGGCGTCGACCTCGTCGAAAACGAGCGTGGGCGGCCCACCGGAGCCGGCGAAGACCACCTCGATGGCGAGCATGACCCGGGACAGTTCGCCGCCGGAGGCGCCCCGCTGCAGCGGCAGCGACGGTGCGCCCGGGTGGGCGAGCAGTCGCAGTTCGACCTCGTCCGCGCCGTCCGACCCGACCCCGACCTCGACACCGTCGACGGTCAGCGTCGGCTCGCCCCGACCCGCCGCCCGGGGCAGCACCGCCACCTCGATCCGGGCGTGCGGCATCGCCAGGCCGGCGAGTTCGACCGTCACCTGCTCGGCGAACCGGCCGGCGGCCTCCCGCCGGGCCGCGGAGAGCCGGCCGGCCAACTCGGCGACCTCACCGGCCAACCGGTCCCGCTCCCGTTCCAGTTCGTCGAGGAGTTCGTCGGAGCTGTCCAGCTCGGACAGCCGGGTCCGGGCCCGCTCCGCCCAGGCGATCACCCCGTCGACGTCGTCGGCGTACTTGCGGGTCAGCCCGCGCAGCGCCGCCCGGCGCTCGTAGATGGTCTGCAGCCGGGCCGGGTCGGCGTCGAGGGCCGCCAGATAGCCGGAGAGTTCCGCCGCGATGTCGCCGACCAGGGTGGCGACCTCCTCGAGCCGCCCCGCCAGGTCGCCGAGGGTCCGGTCCACGGCGGCCTGGGCCTCCAGGATCCGTCGGGCGTGCCCGAGCAGTGTCGTCACGTCGGCCATCTCGTCGGTCGGCTCGGCCGCGCCCGCCACGCAGTGCTGCGCGGTCTGGGCCGCGGTCCGCAGACCCTCCGCGTGCTCCAGCCGTTGCGCCTCCGCCTTGAGCTCGTCGTCCTCCCCCGGCTGCGGGTCCACCCGGGTGATCTCGTCCAGGCCGAGGCGCAGCAGGTCCGCCTCCTGGTGGCGTTCGCGGGCGTTGCGCCGCCGGTCGGCCAGGTCGTCCGATACCCGGCGCCACCGGGTGTACGACTCGCGCAGGTTCTCCAGCAGCTTCTCGTGCTCCGGTCCACCGAACCGGTCCAGCGCGGCCCGCTGTTCGGCGGGGCGGAGCAGCCGCAGCTGGTCCGACTGGCCGTGCACGGCCAGCACCTGCTCCCCGATCTCGCTCAGCATCGACACCGGCATGCTCCGGCCCGCGACGTGGGCCCGGGACCGCCCCTCCACCGTTACCGTACGGCTCAGCAGCACCGAACCGTCGTCGTCCGGCTCGCCACCCGCGTCGGCGATCCGGGTGTGTACGGCGGTGGCGACTCCAGCAGCCAACCGCAGTCGGCCCTCGACCACCGCCCGACCGGGATCGGCCCGCACCCGACCGGCGTCGGCGCGCCCGCCGAAGAGCAGCCCGAGACCGGTGACGACCATGGTCTTGCCCGCGCCGGTCTCGCCTGTGATGACGTTCATGCCACCGGTCAACGGCAGCGTGGTGTCCTCGATGACGCCCAACCCGGTGATGCGCAGCTCTTCCAGCACAGCCACCGACAGTAGTAGCGGCCCCCGACACTTGACCACCCGGCGCCCGCCTCCGATTGTCGGCGGCCGCCACGGCCGGCGGTTCGGGGTACTAACTGCGGCGGTCCCGCCACCCCTCGACCGGCAGCCCGAACTTGGCGACCAGCCGGTCGGTGAAGTGCCGGGCCCGCAGCCGGACGACCCGGACCGGCAGCGCGCCCCGGTGCACCGTGACCCGGGCCCCCGGCGGCAGGTCGTAGACCCGGCGGCCGTCGCAGCTGAGCACCGCGAGGGTGGTGAACGGGTTCACCGTGACGGTGAAGGTGGACGTCGGCGCGGTGACGATCGGGCGGCTGAACAGCGCGTGGGCGCTGATCGGCACCAGCAGCAGGGCCTCCACCTCCGGCCAGACGATCGGCCCGCCGGCGGAGAAGGCGTACGCGGTGGAGCCGGTGGGGGTGGCGCAGACGACACCGTCGCAGCCGTACCGGGACAGCGGCCGCCCGTCGACGTCGACCAGGAGTTCGAGCATCTGGGCGCGTTCGCCCTTCTCCACGGTCACCTCGTTGAGCGCCCAGGACTCGATCACCGGGCCGCCCTCGAACTCGGCCCGGACGTCCAGGGTGAGCCGCTCGTCCACTGTGTAGTCGCGCTGGACCACGTCCCGGACCGCCTGGTCGAGGTCGTCGATCTCCGCCTCCGCGAGGAAGCCGACCCGGCCGAGGTTGATGCCGAGCAGCGGCGCCTTCGCCGGGCGGGCCAGGTCCGCGGCGCGCAGGAACGTGCCGTCGCCGCCGAGCGCGATGACGATCTCCGCGCCCTCGGCGGCACCGAGCAGGCTGACCGGTCGCACGCCGGGCAGGTGCAGGTCCTCCGCCTCCTCGGCCACCACCCGTACCTCGAAACCCGCCGCGATCAGGTCCGCCGCGACGGTACGGGCGTGCGCGGTGCTCGCCGGCCGGCCGGTGTGCGTCACCAGAAGTGCGGTCCGGGTCATCGGGCTCCCTCCCGTGCCACGCCCGAGCCGGTCGGCCCGGCCGGTCCGGCCGCCACCGCCGCCCGGACCCGCGTCTCGTCCGGGGCCGGCGCGCCCTGTCGCAGCCAGACGAAGAATTCCACATTGCCGCTCGGACCGGGCAGCGGGCTGGCCACCACGCCGGCCAGTCCGAGGTCGAGGTCGGCGGCGGTGCCGGCGACCGCGAGGACGGCCTCGGTCCGCAGTTCGGGATCGCGGACCACCCCGCCGCTGCCGACCCGCTCCTTGCCGACCTCGAACTGCGGCTTGACCATGAGCACCAGGTCCCCCTCCGGGTCGGTGCAGGCCCGCAACGCCGGAAGCACCAGGCGGAGCGAGATGAACGAGAGATCGGCGACGGTGAGCGCGGCCGTGCCACCGATGACGTCGGGGGTGAGGGTCCGGACGTTGGTGCGTTCGAAGACCCGCACCCGGGGATCCTCCCTGAGTGCCCAGGCGAGCTGGCCGTAGCCGACGTCGACGGCGACCACCTCGGCCGCCCCCGCGCGGAGCAGCACGTCGGTGAAACCGCCGGTCGACGCTCCGGCGTCGAGGCAGCGTCGACCGGTCACCCGCAGGCCGTCCGGGGTGAACGCGGCCAGCGCGCCGGCGAGCTTGTGCCCGCCACGGGAGACGTACTCGGTGCCGGGGTCCTCACCGAGCACCCGGACCGGGTCCGCGGGGTCGACCATGGCCGCCACCTTGCGGGCCGCGACACCACGGACCTGGACCCGCCCGGCCTCCACCAGCGCGGCGGCCTGCTCCCGCGACCGGGCCAGACCGCGGCGGACGAGTTCGGCGTCGAGTCGGGTACGACGTGCCATCGATGTTTCTCCGGTGGGTGGCTGGGCTCACGCCTGGTCGATGGTGGCGAGGGTCTCCCGCAGCGTCTGGTGCGCGGCCTCGTACTGGGCGATCTGGTCGGCCGGTGGCAGGTTCGCCGCGTTGGCCATGGCCTGGAGTACGGCGTCCACGGCGGGATGGCCGGTGCCGGTGTCACCGGCGTCGGCGGCGGCGTGGCTGGAGGTCGACGCCCCGGGTCGCCCGGTTCCGGGCGGGCCACCGGGCCGGAACGGACCGGGTACGGGACTGGGGTTCACGCCGCATCACCGCCGGAGGCCGCGGAGGGTGGGGTCTTCTTCACCACTGCCTTCTTCGCTGCCTTCTTCACGGTCGCCTTCTTCGCCACAGCCTGCTTGGCGAGGGCCTGCCGGGCGACCGGCTCCTGCGCCTCCGCCTTCCTGGCAACGGCTTTCTTCGCGACCGCCTTCTTCGCGACCGCCTTCTTCGCGACCGCCTTGGGCACCAGTGCCTTTCCGGCCGACGCCGTCGAACCGGCCCCCGAGCCGGCCGCCGGCGCGGGCTCCGCACCCGCCCGGACGTTCGCCAGGTCCCGTTCCAACTGCTGTACCCGTCGGGTCAGGGCGGCGACCTCGTCGTTGGTGGCAAGTCCGAGCGCGCCGAGAGCCCGGTCGACCTCCACCCGGACGATCCGCGTCAGCGCCTCCCGGTTGGCCATGCCGGTGGAGATCAGCTCCTCCGCCATGGTCTGCAGCTGGGCGGCCGTGGCACCGCTGGAGCCGACCAGTTTCCTGGCGACCGCCTGGGCCCGCTTCCTCGACGCCTCGCTCAACCCGAGGGCCAACTCGAGATAGGCCCGCCACGCATCCTGCATACCCCGGTCCTTTCGCGGGTGCCGACTGTACAGGTTGTCACGCTACCGGGCGCCGGGCGCCGGCCAGTGCGGTACGGTGCCCGGGGAGCGGGCGTGGCGCGAGACGAGGGGGCGGGCGATGGCCAGTGTTGAGGAATGTCGGCAGGCGCTGCACGATCTGGCGGCCC
Source organism: Plantactinospora sp. B24E8 (assembly GCF_039871735.1). Classification (NCBI taxonomy): domain Bacteria; kingdom Bacillati; phylum Actinomycetota; class Actinomycetes; order Micromonosporales; family Micromonosporaceae; genus Plantactinospora; species Plantactinospora sp. B24E8. The sequence goes on along the minus strand of NZ_JBDPMH010000046.1, from coordinate 3,939 downwards.
GGTTGGACGTCAACGCCGCCACGGGACGCAAACAGATCGATCTGGACCGTACGCTGGCCTGCCGGATCACCGACCTCGGCACCGCGTTCCACGGTCGGCTGACCGGTGGACGCCTGGTCGACCTCGCCGACGGTGACGACCCGAAGGCGAAGATCGCGTTGAGCACGACCAGCGACAACCTGATCCGGCTGGTCCAGGGCGAACTGGATATCCCCAAGGCGCTCGCCGCGCGGCAGATGACGGTCAACGCCAACCCGTTCGACCTGCTGAAGCTCCGCAAGCTCCTCTGACCGCCCGGTACCGCCGAGCCGTGCCGGTGACCGACGCGGGTGGCCCGATCGGTTCAGGCCGGGGCTGACGTCCTCAGCAGACCGAGTGCCTCGAGCGCCTGTCGGGCCTCCTGACCCGCCGGACGGACAGCCTCGAGCGGTCCCTCGGCTGACCACGACTCGGCACACAACGCCCGCAACGCCTCCAGCCGCGAACCCGACCCGGCGAGCAGTCCGGTCGTCTGTTCCCGGGTCACCTGCCACCCGGTCGCCCCGGCCGGGTACGGCGGCGACGTCGGCCCGGGCAGCCGAGCCACCCCGGCCGGATCGAACAGCCCCTCGAGGGTCTCGGCGACGTAGGTCGGCCGGGCGTGCGCCGGGGCGTGCAGCAGGTCGGTGGGAGTACTCACTCCGGTGAGCACGAGCAGACTGTCCATGCCCGCCCGCACCGCCCCCTCGATGTCGGTGTCGAGCCGATCGCCGACCGTCAGCGGGCGGGTGGCACCGGTACGCCGGGCCGCCGTGCTGAACAGTGCCGGTCCGGGCTTGCCGACGACCAGGTCGGGTTCCCGCTGCAGGGCGGTACGCAGCACCGCCACCAGCGAGCCGTTGCCCGGCACCGGTCCCCGTGGGGTGGGCAGGGTGCGGTCGGTGTTCGTGGCGATCCACTCCGCACCGGCCCGTACCGCCAGGGCAGCCTCGGCAAGATCGGCCCAGCCGACCTGCGGACCGTAGCCCTGCACTACCGCGACCGGTGCGTCCTCGAACCGGCTGACCGGCCGCAGCCCGACGGTCCGAACCTCCGCCCGCAACGCCTCCGCCCCGACCACGAGTACGGCCGAATCCGCCGGAAAGCGCTCGGCCAGGACCTCCGCCGCGGCCCGGGCCGAGGTGAGTACCTCGTCAGGACGGGCGGAGAGCCCCATGCCGGTCAGCAACGTGGCGACCTCGGCGGCTCGCCGGGACGCGTTGTTCGTCGCGTACGTCAGCGGCCTACCCTCGGCGTACAGCCGGCTGACCGCCGCGACGGCCGTCTCGATCGGCCGGTCGACCAGGTAGATCACACCGTCCAGATCAAAAACCACCAGATCGTACGCGTCGACCAGCCGACCGTCCGTCGAGGAGCCCGTCACGCGCGAGCCGTTCCCGGCGAGTCGTCGGTGGCGGCCTCGGCACCCTTCACAACCTCTGCCGTCGACGTCGCCTCGGCGGCCGGGGTCACGTTCCCGTCGTCGTCGGCATCCTCGCCAACCAGATCCTCGTCGTCGTCCTCGTCGTCGTCCTCGTCATCAACGTCGTCATCAACGTCGTCCTCGAGGTCGTCCTCGAGGTCGTCCTCGAGGTCGTCCTCGGGTTCGGCCGCCGCCTCAGCGGCGTCGTCGAATTCTGCCTCGCCGCCGTCGGGATCAGCCTCGGCTCCAGGCTTCTCAGGGTCGGTCTCGTCGTCGAGTTCGTCCCCCTCGAGGACCACACCGTCGAGTTCCAGCAGCCGTTCCGCCGCGTCGGTCTCGCCGTACTCGTCGACCTCCGCAGCGCGGGCGAACCACTCCCGGGCCTCCTCACGGCGGCTGACCGCCAGGAGGGAGTCGGCGTACGCGTACCGGAGCCGGGCGGTCCACGGCTCGGTCGATGCCGAGGTCAGTTCGCGTACCTGAAGCATGGCCACGGCCGCGTCGCCCTGACCCATGTCGCCTCGGGCACCGGCGGCCACGATCAGCAGTTCGATCGCGTCCGCCTTGTCCAGCGACTCCCGGTCGGCGCCCCGGAACAGGTCGATCGCCCGCTCCGGCCGGCCGAGTGCCCGCTCGCAGTCCGCAAGTACGGCCAGGTGCGTCTGCTTGCCCGTCATCCGGTGATAGGTACGCAGCTCGGCGAGGGCGGTCTGCCACTCACCCGCCCGGTACGCGGCCAGTCCGACAGCCTCGCGCACCGGGGCGATCCTGGCCGCGAGCCGCCTGGCCGCCAGCGCGTGCTCCAGCGCCAGTTCCGGATCCTCGTCGATCAGTTGTCCCGTCGCGACGAGGTGCCTCGCCACCCGCTCCGCGACCGGCTTCGCCAGAGAGAGCAGTTCTGCCCGGACCGAACTGTCGAGATCCGTCGCCACGATCTCGTCGGGCAGGACCGGGTCGGCCGACTCCCGGGAGTCGCCCGTCCTGCCCTGGCCATCGCCACGACCGGCGCGCTGGTCGCCGCCGTACCGACCCTCCTCACGCGGTCGCCGGTCGGCACCGTCCCGGCGCCCGTCGGCACCCCGACCGGAGACACCCGCCTCAGGCCGCGTACCTTCCGCACGTCCGCCCTCAGCCGGCCGTACGGTGCCCCGATCGTCGCCGCCCCGCGTGCCGTACCGGGGTCGTTCGCCCCGGAAGTCGTCGCGCCGTCCACCGGTGTCACGGGCGCCGGGCCGGTCGCCGGCCGGGCGACCACGGTCCGGGCCGGCACCCCGCTGACGGTCCTCGAAGCCCGGGCGGCCGTCGCGCTCGCGGAAACCGCGCCCGCCCTCGCCCGGTGCGCCGCTCCGGTACCCACCGCCCTGGCCCGGAGCTCGGTAACCGCCCTCACGGCGGTCACCACCACGGAAACCACCATCGCGGCCAGAGCCTTCACGACGGTCACCACCACGGAAACCGCCCTCACGGCGGTCACCACCATCGCGCCCGAAGCCCTCACGGCGGTCACCACCACGGAAACCCCCCTCACGACGCTCGCCGCTCCGGAAGCCCCCCTCACGACGCTCGCCACCACGGAACCCGCCGTCCCGGCCGGAATCATCCCGCCGGTCACCACCACGAAAGCCGCTGTCGCTCCGGAATCCGCCGTCCCGCCGGAAACCACCCTCACGACGGTCACCACCGTCCCGGCCGAAGCCCTCACGGCGGTCACCACCACGGAAACCACCGTCACGACGCTCACCGCTCCGGAAGCCTCCCTCACGACGGTCACCACCGTCCCGGCCGTAGCCTGCGCCGCGGTCGGCACCGCCGCGAGCGGCGTCGTCCCGCCGGTCGCCGCCCCGGTAACCGCTATCCCGCCGGTAGCCAGCTCCTCGGTCGTCATCACCCCGGCCGCGGAAGTCACCCCGGTCCCGGAATCCGCCGCCGCGTGGCGCGCCGGAGCGGTAGCCGCCACCGTCACCGCTACGGCCGCCGGCACCGCCACGGTCGGTCCGCTGGTCTCGGTCCCCCCGGAAGTCGCCGCCTCGTTCGGCACGCGGTCCCCCCCGGTCGTCCCGACGGTCGCCGTCACCCCGGCCCGCGGCTCGGAAGCCGCCGTCCCGGCCACCGGGCCGGTATCCGCCGCCACTCGGGGAACCTCCTCGATCGCGGGAGGTGCCGTACGAATCGCGGTCTCCGCGATGGGACGGTCGCCCGTCTCCACGCACGGAGGCGTCGCGACCGCCCCGTCGGTCTGGACGATCGTCCTGACGGCGTGGCCGGTCTCCGCCGTGCGCTCGTGAACTCACGGGTACATCCTTCCTCAGGGCGCTCTGGCCGAAACATACAACGAAGGGCCACCCAGACATGGGTGGCCCTTCATTAGAAGATGTCCGGCGGTGTCCTACTCTCCCACACCCTCACGAGTGCAGTACCATCGGCGCTGGAAGGCTTAGCTACCGGGTTCGGAATGTAACCGGGCGTTTCCCTTCCGCCATAACCGCCGTAACCCTATC